>NZ_JBHWBS010000092.1:0-10697 GCF_042735655.1 Streptomyces sp. NPDC059567
GTCGGGGTGCATCACCGGGGGGGCGGATCGCAGGCTTGACACGCTCCGCCCGCATCCTGTCATCCCGAGGCCCCCCGTCCGATCGGGACGGGGGCCCTCGTCATGTGCGGCTCCCTGACGGGCTCTGTTGCGCGGTCAGTTGGGCTCGACTGTGTTGCGCAGACCGGGGACGGTGAGCGTGCCGCCGAACTGACCGGCCTGGGTGACCTCGACGTCCGTGAAGATCGCGAACGGTACGTCGAGCGGCGGCGGGGTCTCCGGGCTGAAGGTGACCGGGATGATGCCGAAGAGGTTGCCCTTCAGCTTCTCCGTGTACATGGTCACCGTGCCGTTGCTCATGGTCGACGTGGAGCCCTTGTCGGACCGCACGTGCCCGGTGTAGCCGTCCGAGTGGACGGTGCGCTGGTGCAGGTCCTTGATGTCCACGCCGTCCTTCGCGGTGAACTTCAGGACCTTCTTGACCTTGCCACTGCCCGTCTTCACCTCGACGATGCCGTGGTACTTGAGGCCCTTCAGCGTGAGCCTCGTGCTGTTCAGGATCCACGGCTCGTCCGGGAGCAGCGGGATGCCCGGCTCCAGCTCCGCCGCCGCGAGCGCCTCGGGGTCGGGCTCGGGACACGGGAAGCGCGGCTTGGCGCCCTCGGGTATGTCCTCGTCCTTCTTGGCGTCGAGGCCCTTGGCGTCCTCCGGCAGCTCCTCGACCTTGGCGCCGACCTTGGCGGCGGCCTCCTCGATCGCGGCCTTGGTCTTGTCGACAGGGGTCTCGGCCTGGGTGTCGGCCTTGTTCGCCGTGTCCGTCTTCGGGGCCGTCTCGGGTGCCGTCGTCGCCGGCTTCTCGCTCGCCGGGGCGGTCGGCGCCGGCGTGGTCGACGGCGTCGTCGTCGGCTCCGCGTCGGGCCCGTCGAACAGGTCCTTGATCTTGTCGCCGATTCCCAGCGGGTCGAGCGGGTTGACGCTCTTCGTCGCGGTGGGCGCGGGGGCCGCCGGGGCCTGCTGCCCGTCGGCGTTCTGCTGCGTGGCGGTGCCCTGCTCCGTGCCGGCCGTCGCCGAGGGGCTGGAGGTCGGCTTGGGCGACTCCGGCTCCTTGGTCTCCTCCGGCTCCGGCGTGGTGGACGCGCTCGCGGTCGGCTTCGGGCTCTCGGTCGCGGCGGGCTTCGTCGACTCCTCGGCCACCGGCTCGTCCGAGCGGGTCACGCACGGACCGGGTGCGAAGGGGATGTCCTTCTCGTCGGCGAGGGCGAGCTTGGGCGCCATGCCCATGCCCATGAGGACCGCGGTCGGCATGGCCGCGAGGGCCATCGCCTTGCCCGCGGGACCCTGGATCTTGTTCAGCAGGGACTTGCGGGGAGCCGCGTGCCGCGGACCCCTTCCTGCCAGAGTGGCGCCGTCCGCAGCCGTCGCCGACTGCGGCGACTGTGTTTCGTCACCCCGCACTGTTCCTCCCGCCGTTGGCGTCGATCGTCGTTTCGGTCGCCTGCGCGTCTTCCGCGGCACGCTGCTCCGGGACCGGGGCCTTCTCGAAGGCGACCGCCTGGGTCTCCTCCCGAGCCTCGGCTCCGTGCGGCTGACCGTCGTTCTCGTGCTCGCCCTGCAGGGCCTCCGCCTCGGCCGTCTCCTCCACCGGGACGCCGGGCGCCCAGGCGATCGACATCCCGCCGCCGATCAGGGAGAGCAGGAATCCGACGACGAGGCCGCCGAAGTTCGACACCGGGATGGAGACGAGCCCCAGCACGATGGCCGCGACGCCCGCGAACACCCGGACGATGGGCTGGAACCACATCGTCAGACCGAGCGTGATGAGCAGGACGCCGATGATCAGCGCACCGGCTCCGGCCGTGGTGGCGATGGCGATCGTCATGTTGCCGAGTCGCATGTCGCCGTACGGGAGATACGCGATCGGTACGCCACCGAGGATCGTGAGCAGGCCCGCCCAGAAGGGCCGCTGGCCCCGCCAGGTACGGAAACGGTTCTCGCTCGGGACTCCGCGGGAAGCAGTGGACTCGGCGCTCATGGAAAACAGCTCCCTGGAAGCGGTGTTGCGTAAGAAAGGTGGTGAACGGCGGTACGGACCGGAGCGGGCAGGGCCGTACGGAACGACCCCACCCGCCGGGTGCGTACTACTCGGTGAAGCACTCCTTGGGAGCGCCCGTGTGCAGCTTCAGCTTGAGGTCGGGAAGCTTGAAGGTGGCGGCGGTCGTCGCCCACGCCTTCTGCTTCACGTCCGTCAGCTTGGCCGACTCGGCACGCTGCGAGAAGCCGTACGGGTTGGCCGTGGTGCCGGGCTGGATGCCGGGCTTGCCGTCGGCCTTCGGGAGCTTGCCCGCGGCCACACCGATGTCGATGTTGCCGAACTCGGCGTCCGCGTCGAGCGACGAGACATCGAGGTAGATGTCCTTCGCGTACACGGGGTTCTTCGCGTCCGTACCGGCCCGCAGCTCCAGCGAGACGTTGCCGAGGAACGGCACGTTCGGCGTCACGACGGACTGGCACATGTTGGTGATCCAGGCCTCGGAGAAGCCCGAGACACCGACCGGCTGAGCGAACGGCTTGCCCTCGAGGTCCTTGCCCGAGACGACGTTGCCGTACTGGACGAAGTCCTTACCGACAAGGCTGTCGGCCTTAACCTTGAACTCCTGGCCGGAGATGCTGAAGGACGCGGCAAGCGCACCCTGAGCCAGGCCGACACCGATCGCGGCCGTCGCGGCCACACTCGGCACCATGACAACGGCGAACCGCTTCCATCTGGTCCCGCCACGAACCTGGGACTTCATGAGAATCCTCCTTCTCGGACGTACATCTCCGGATGGGCCCAGGGCCCGTCCTGGGATGGGAGAAGCGCTACGTCCTCGGGAAGGAGCGCCGAACATCGGGCGCGACCCGCGTCCGATTCACCGGCGATCACCCCCGAGCGACAACCACTGGCCACGCCTTGCGCGCAACCTCCTTGGACAGGCCCCGCCGGTGAAGGCAGGAACCCCCCTGTCCACGGCCGGCGCCACTGTCGCCGACCCACTCGGTGGGGACCCTCGCCGCGAACCCGGTTGGTTGCCGGGCTGGTGCGGTATCGGACCGAGCGTCGCCGATCGTGGTCCATTACGGGCCGGGGCACAAGGGGGTTCGTTACCGGCTAGTAACGGGTGGATAACCACGCCACGACAGGGCGATGTCGCCCGGCCACACAGGGTGCAGTTCACCGGGGCCGTACATCAGGATGTTGAGGATGAAAGCCGGACAGAATGCCGGGTTCGATTTACTGCAAGTAACAGCGGCCGCGTTTACCAAGTTTTGGTAAAGCGCGGCCGCGAAATGTCACTGTGTCGCCAAATCGGCGCGATTCGGCGCGCCCGGAACGTGCCTAGAACAGCACCCGCGCGAGGGCCTGACGGGCCGCCGTGACCCGCGGGTCCTCGGGGCCGATGACCTCGAACAGCTCGAGCAGCCTCAGTCGCGCCGCGTCCCGGTCGTCACCGGCCGTGAGCCGCACGGCGTCCACGAGCCGGCCGAAGGCGTCCTCGACGTGACCGCCCACCAGATCGAGATCCGCGGCGGCGATCTGCGCGGTGACGTCGGCCGGGTCGTCGGCCGCGTTCTTGCGCACCGCCTGCGGGTCCATGTCCTGCACGCGGGCGAGCAGCTCGGCCTGGGCCAGGCCCAGCTTGGCCTCCGGGTGACCGGGGTCGTCGGCGAGCACGTTCTTGTACGCCTGGACGGCGCCGGCCAGGTCACCGGCGTCGAGCGCCGACATCGCCGCTTCCAGCAGCGCGTCGTACGGGCCGGCGGGCACGGGGGCCTGAGCGGCCTCGCCGGAGGCGTCGGCGTCCGGGTCGACGACGATGCCCGTGAGGCCGAAGCGCTCCTCGCCGACCTGGATCAGCTGGTCCAGGGTCTGCCGGATCTGGGCCTCGGGCGCCGCACCCTGGAAGAGCGGCAGCGCCTGACCGGCGACCACCGCGAAAACGGCCGGAATTCCCTGGATGCCGAACTGCTGCATCAGCATCTGGTTGGCGTCGACGTCGACCTTCGCGAGGAGGAAGCGTCCGTTGTACTCGACGGCCAGCCGCTCCAGGAGCGGGCCGAGCTGCTTGCAGGGCTCGCACCACTCGGCCCAGAAGTCGATGACGACCGGGACCTCGGCGGAGCGCTGAAGGACATCACGCTCGAAGCCGGCCTCGTCGACATCGATCACCAGGGCAGAGGGGGAGACCGCCGCCACGCCACCCTGCCGGGCGGCCTCGGCACGCGCCTGCTCCGCCTTCGCCTTGGCCTCTCCGGCCGCCTTCACCGCGGCGAGGTCGACGACGCCGCTCATGGACATGTTTCTGGGCTGCATGAGTACATCCTCCCCCTTCCGCGCGCGTGACCGGTACGTCATGGCTGAACCGTGCACCGGAGTGCACGGTTCGCGTTCTGTTTGCACCGGGTCCCCACCCGGTGCGTGTGGTTTGTCGCTCGGGCCGATCAAAGCCTTTCGCTACGGGTCGTAGCGTAACTGTCAGGCCCGGCCCGCGGCCAGATCTCCCCGGTGAACTGGCTCACATCACGCGCCTCTGGCGCAATACCTACCGGCGGGTATGGTCGATCCCCATGTGTAGCCGCACCAGTTCCCGCAGCCGTACCGGACGCCCCCGCAGTGTCGCGGCCGATGCCGCGATCCTCGAGGCGACCCGTGCCGCCCTGGTCGAACTGGGCTGGTCCAAGCTGACGATGGGCGATGTGGCCGGCCGGGCCGGGGTCGCCAAGACCACGCTGTACCGGCGCTGGGCGAGCAAGAACGAGCTGGTCGTGGACGCCGTCGCCGTCCTCTTCGACGAACTCGAACTCCCGGACCTCGGCTCCCTCCAGGCCGACATCGAGAACGTGGTGCTGCAGTTCGCCGCGCTGCTCCAGCGGCCGGAGACCAAGACGGCGCTGATGGCGGTGGTGGCGGAGTCGACCCGCGACGAGCCGCTGCGCGAGCGCATCCGCAGCTCCATCGTCGACCGGCAGAAGCGGCTGGTTCTGGAGGGTCGCCAGCGCGCCCAGGCGCGCGGCGAACTCCCCGCCGACCGGGACCCGGTGTCGATCGACGACACGGACGACCTGATCTTCGACGTGATCGCGGGCGCGGTGGTCCACCGCGCCCTGGTGAGCGCGGAACCGGTCGACGCGGCCTGGGTCCAGCGCTTCACCGCGCTTCTGATCGGCGGCCTGGGCGCGGCGGCGGCCACACCCTAGGGTGACGGTCGTGACGATCACTCTGAACAGCGCCGTACGCACGCTTCTGGACGACATCAACCCGGCGATCCTGGGCACCGTCCACCCCGACGGCTCTCCGCAGACCTCGGTGGTCTGGGTGGCCAGGGACGGTGACGAGCTGTTGATCTCCAGCCAGGACGGCCGCCGCAAGATTCGGAACATCCAGGCCGATCCACGGGTCAGCCTCATCGTCTACGACCGCAAGGACCCCCAGCTGTACGCCGAGATACGGGGCACGGCCACGGTCACCGAGGACGTGGGCCGGGCCGTCGCGGTCGCGATGGAGGAGCGCTACGAGGGTCCGGGCGCCGGCCGGGAGTACCTCGACCTGCCGCCGGAGGTGGTACGGGTGGTCGTGCGGATCACGCCGACGAAGGTCGTCGGCACGGCCGCGAAGTAGCCGAAGCGGAAGGGGCGGTACGGGAAGTCCCCGCACCCCCCCCGTACGACCCCTTGAAATGCCCGGGGGGCGCGGTTTTTTCCAGCCCCGCGCGAGGTTGATGTACGGGGTGAGGGCGGAGGACTCGCGGTGGCGGGGGGGCCGGGCCACCCACCCCCCCGCCCGCTCCCCCCCCCCCCCCCCCCTTCTCCTACGGCTAGAAGCCCGGGGGCTCCGTGTAGATGCCCCACTCCTCGCGGAGCACGTCGCAGATCTCGCCGAGGGTGGCCTCCGCGCGGACCGCGTCGAGCATCGGGCCGATCATGTTGGAGCCGTCACGGGCCGCTGCCAGCATCGAGTCGAGGGCGGCGCGGACGCGGGCGTCGTCGCGGCGCTCCTTGCGCTCGCCGAGGACGCGGACCTGCTCCCACTCGACCTCGTGGCTGACCCGCAGGATCTCCAGGTCGCCGGTGACCGAGCCGTGGTGGACGTTGACGCCGACGACGCGCTTGTCGCCCTTCTCCAGGGACTGCTGGTACTGGAAGGCGGATTCGGCGATCTCGCCGGTGAACCAGCCGTCCTCGATGCCGCGCAGGATGCCCGAGGTGATCGGACCGATCGGGTGCTGCCCGTCCGGGTGGGCCCGGCGGCCGCGCTCCTTGATCTGGTCGAAGATCTTCTCGGCGTCGGCCTCGATCCGGTCGGTGAGCTGCTCGACGTACCAGGAGCCACCGAGCGGGTCGGCCACGTTGGCCACGCCGGTCTCCTCCATGAGCACCTGCTGCGTGCGCAGCGCGATCTCGGCGGCCTGCGCGCTGGGGAGCGCGAGGGTCTCGTCGAGGGCGTTGGTGTGCAGCGAGTTGGTGCCGCCGAGGACCGCGGAGAGCGCCTCGACCGCGGTCCGTACGACGTTGTTGTACGGCTGCTGGGCGGTGAGGGAGACACCGGCGGTCTGGGTGTGGAAGCGGAGCCACTGCGCCTTGTCGGTCTTGGCGCCGTAGACCTCCTTCATCCAGCGCGCCCAGATCCGGCGGGCGGCGCGGAACTTGGCGATCTCCTCGAAGAAGTCGAGGTGCGCGTCGAAGAAGAAGGAGAGACCGGGCGCGAAGACGTCGACGTCCAGGCCCCGGGAGAGGCCGAGCTCCACGTAGCCGAAGCCGTCGGCGAGGGTGTACGCGAGCTCCTGCGCGGCCGTCGCCCCGGCCTCGCGGATGTGGTAGCCGGAGACGGAGAGCGGCTTGTACGCGGGGATGCCCTGCGCGCAGTGCTCCATGAGGTCGCCGATGAGGCGCAGGTGCGGCTCGGGCTGGAAGAGCCACTCCTTCTGCGCGATGTACTCCTTGAAGATGTCGGTCTGGAGCGTGCCGTTGAGCACGGCCGGGTCGACGCCCTGGCGCTCGGCGGCGACCAGGTACATGCAGAAGACGGGCACGGCGGGCCCGGAGATGGTCATCGAGGTGGTGACGTCGCCGAGCGGGATGTCCTTGAAGAGAACCTCCATGTCGGCGGCGGAGTCGATGGCGACACCGCAGTGGCCGACCTCGCCGAGCGAGCGGGGGTCGTCGGAGTCGCGGCCCATGAGGGTGGGCATGTCGAAGGCGACCGAGAGCCCGCCGCCGCCGGCGGCCAGGATCATCTTGTACCGCTCGTTGGTCTGCTCGGCGTTGCCGAAGCCGGCGAACTGGCGGATGGTCCAGGTCCGGCCGCGGTAGCCCGTCGGGTGCAGACCGCGGGTGAAGGGGTACTCCCCGGGCCAGCCGATGCGCTCGAAGCCCTCGTAGGTGTCCCCGGGCCGCGGCCCGTAGACCGGCTCGACCGGGTCACCGGAGAGCGTCGTGAAGTCGGCGTCGCGCTTGCGGGCCTTGTCGTAGCGGGCCTGCCAGCGTCGGCGGCCTTCCTCGATCGCGTCAGCGTCCATGCTTCGAATTTACTAGGACGTCCTAGTAAATGTCGATGGGAAACCCCCGCACATCCGTGCGGGGGTGTGCCTCAGGCCTTGGCGGGGGCCGGCTGCGCGCCGCTGACCAGCGGAAGCGTCTCGCGGACGACCTTGCGCTCGACGAAGAACGCGGCGAAGGGAATCGTCCCGGACAGCAGCACCCACAGGAGCTTGCCGAACGGCCACTTCGCCTTGGAGCCCAGGTCGAACGCGAAGATCAGGTAGATGATGTAGAGAACGCCGTGGGCCTGGGAGACCGCGAAGGTCACGTCCTCGCCCGTCTCGAACCCGTACTTGAAGACCATGCACGTGCAGAGCACGAGCAGCATGACGGCGGTGATGTACGCCATCACGCGGTAACGGGTCAGCACGCTGGATTTCATGCCGTCGAGCGTAACGGCACGTTCCGGGCGATCTTCGGGCGGGCCCGGCTTGGGGTCAGCTCTCGTCGAAGTCGTGCGCGCTCACCCGGAGCGGGCGCAGCATCGCGAAGATCTCCGCGCACTCCTCGGCGTCGTAGACCCCGAGGCCGAAGTCCATCTCCATCAGGTCGCGGGTGGCCGCCTCGACCACCTCGCGGCCCTTCTCGGTGATGGAGGCGAGGGTTCCGCGGCCGTCGTTGGGGTTGGGCCGCTTGTCGACGAGACCGGACTTCACGAGCCGGTCCACCGTGTTCGTCACGGACGTGGGATGGACCATCAGCCGCTCGCCGATCTTGGACATCGGCAGCTCACCGGCCTTGGAGAAGGTGAGCAGCACGAGGGCCTCGTAGCGCGCGAAGGTCAGCCCGTACGGCTTGACCACGGCGTCGACCTCCGCGAGCAGGATCTGGTGGGCGCGCATGATCGAGGTGATCGCGGCCATCGAGGGGGCGGACCCCCAGCGGTTCTGCCAGAGCTCGTCGGCGCGGGCGATGGGGTCGAACGGGAGACTGAGCGGCTTCGGCACGCGTCGACCTTACCCACTGGTCACATGGTGGTCAGCCCCGTCTCGAACTTCGGTCGCACGGACCTCGGCGACGACCGCCAGGACGCAGACGGTACCGAGCACGCCCGCGCCGACGACCACCACGTGGACGGGCAGGAACTCTGCGGCGAGCCCGGCGCCGGCCATGCCGACGCCCTGGATCGTCATCATGCCCGCGGTCATCAGGGTCATGGCCCGGCCGCGCTGCTCCTCGGGGACGGCGGCGACGAACCAGGCGTCGAGGCCGAGGGTGTACGCGCCGGTGGCGCCGGCCAGGAGTAGGGCGACCGCGGCGAGGGCGATGCCGGGCTCGACGGCGTAGAGGAGGAAGGGCAGCATCCCCACGGCCACGAGCGGGACGACGATCCGCTCGCGGACCCGGGCGCTGAGGGCGGAGCCGGCGAAGAGCTCACCCGCGATGGTGCCGACGGGCATCGCGCACATGAGGAGGCCCAGGGCGGCCGTGGAGGCGCCGATCTCGCGCGCGTAGGGGGCGGCGAGGGCCTCGGGGGTGACGATGAAGAGGGGCGGGATCCAGAACAGGAGCATCAGCGCGCGGATCCGGCGGTCGCGCAGGACGCCCCAGGTGCCGCCGAGGCCCTGGCGCTCGGCGGTCGCCGCCCGGGCCGGGCGGTGGGCGGTGCCGAAGCGCAGCAGCAGCGCGGAGGCGAGGAAGGTGACGGCGGTGATCGCGATGGCGCCGCGCGGCGGCACGACGGTGAGCAGCACGCCGCCGACTCCGAACCCGGCGAGCAGGGCGCTCTGCGAGACGATCCGGAGGAGGGAGCGGCCGAGCACGAAGAGGTCGCCCTCGCCGAGGATGTCGGCGAGGGTCGCCATCCGGGTCCCGTTGAAGACGGGCGCGACGGCGGCTACGGCACACCGCAGCACGAGCAGCCCGGCGACGGGTGTCACGGGAGCGACCATCAGCGCGACGCACCCGGCGCAGACGAGATCGCAGACGACGAGCACACGCCGCGCGGGATACCGGTCGGCGACACCGGCGAGCAGGGTGCCGCCCAGCAGGTAGGGCAGGAACCCGAGGGCGAAGGTGAGGGAGGAGAGCAGGGGCGACCCGGTGAGGTCGTAGACGAGCACGGTGAGCGCGATCTCGCTGACGACGACCCCGAGCAGCGAGAGCAGGTGCGCGACGAACACGGTCCTGAACTCCCGCACGGCGAACACGGCACGGTAGCCGGGGGTGGCCGTCGGCCCGGGCACGTGGGCCGAGTCGGGTGCTGCGCCGGGCGTAGGGGCGGTGGTTCCGGGGTTCTTTCTCGGCCCGCGGGTGGCCGTCGGCCCGGGGGTGGCCGTCGGCCCGGACGCGTGGGCCGAGTCGGGTGCTGCGCCGGGCGTAGGGGCGGTGGTTCCGGGGTTCTCCCTCGGCCCGGGGGTGGCCGTCGGCCCGGGGGTGGCCGTCGGCCCGGGGGTGGCCGTCGGCCCGGGCGCGTGGGCCGGGTCGGGTTCCGCGCGGGATGTGGAGGTGGTTCTCGGGTTCTCCTTCGGCATGGGGGCGAGACTCACCCCCGTACCCGCCTCCGCCCTAGACTTTCGGTTCCAGCCGAATCTTTCGTGGGGAGCCATGCCCTATCACCTGCGGTTCGGCGAGGCCGACCCCCTTCGGATCCGGTTCGCGCTCTCTCCGCTCTGGGAGACGCAGTCCGCGGTGCGGGTGCTCGCCCGGCCTCGCCAGCAGGGGTACCACCTGCCCTGGCTGCGCCGGATCCGCGGCGCGGCCGAGGGGATCGACCTCGGGCCGCTCCAGCTGCTGATGCCCCGGCACGGGCACAGCCCGGACTTCCTCTATCCGCCGCCCCTCGGGCCCGCCGCCTCCTTCGAGGAGGAGATCGCGGCCGTGCGCGGGACCGATCCGGCCCTCGCCCTGGACGACTTCACGCGCGCCCTCGCCGACACCCCCGGCGCCGCGGCGACCGCCGAGGGGCGGCGGATGCTCGCCGACCCCGCGGACGCCGTCCACCGGCTCGCCGATCTGCTCCAGGACGCCTGGGACGCCCTGATCGCGCCCGAGTGGCCCCGGCTGCGCGCCCTCCTCGAAGCCGATGTCGCCTACCACTCCCGTCGGGGCGCCCACGGCGGGCGGGGGCGCCGCCGCGGCGCGGGGCCCCCCCGGGTAGCCTGGGGCGCCGCCCCCGCCCCCCGCCCCCACCCCGATCGGGG
>NZ_JBHWBS010000092.1:10707-32023 GCF_042735655.1 Streptomyces sp. NPDC059567
CGCATGAGGGGCGCGCTCGGTTCGGTCGCCGGCGCCCAGTACCGCGCCGGCGGCCGACGACCCCCCCCCCCGCGCCGGCGCGCCCCCGCCCGGCCTGGAGCGCCTCCTCGGCGAGCTGCACCCCGGTTTCGACTGGGCCGCCGACCGCGCCACGCTCACCGTCGCCTATCGCGGCGAGCACGTCCGCGCCCTGGACGGGCAGGGCCTGGTCCTGATGCCGTCCGTCTTCACCTGGCCGGACGTCGTCAGCGGCTTCGACCCGCCCTGGCAGCCGACCGTCGTCTACCCGGCGCGCGGGATCGGCGGGCTGTGGACCGAGGCCCGCGACCGGACGCCCGACACGCTCGCCCGGCTGCTCGGCCGGGCCCGCGCGGACGTGCTGTGCGCCCTGGACGATCCGGCCGGCACGAGCGCGCTCGCGCACCGCCTCGGCCTCGCCCCCTCCTCCGTGTCGGCGCATCTGTCCGTGCTGAAGGAGGCCGGCCTGCTGACCTCCCGCCGCTACGGCCACCAGGTGCTCTACGAACGCACCCCGCTCGGCATCGCCCTGACCGCCTCCGGCGGCGCGCACGACTGAGCCCCCGACCCGGAGGGGCGGGGGCTCGGCTTCGCGGCGGGGGTTCAGCCTTCCAAGTGGCGTTCCACGGTCGCGACCTTGGAGGCGAGACCGTCCGTGACGCCCGGCCGGATGTCGGCCTTGAGGACCACGGAGACCCGGGGCGCCCGCGCCTCGACCGCGGCGACGGCGCGCTTGACCACGTCCATCACCTCGTCCCAGTCCCCCTCGATCGAGGTGAACATCGCGTCG
This sequence comes from Streptomyces sp. NPDC059567, assembly GCF_042735655.1. Classification (NCBI taxonomy): domain Bacteria; kingdom Bacillati; phylum Actinomycetota; class Actinomycetes; order Kitasatosporales; family Streptomycetaceae; genus Streptomyces; species Streptomyces sp. NPDC059567. Next base: position 11,516 of record NZ_JBHWBS010000092.1, read on the forward strand.
GTACGGTTCGGCAGCCCCGACTCCCGTACGACCCGGACGGCGTCGGCGACGTACTCGCCGACCTCCTCGCCGACTCCGAGCGGTGTGACCGAGAAGGCGACGATCACGCGTTCACCGTGCCCTCGCGGCGGGCGCGGGAGGCGATCACCGCGTCCTCGGCCTCGCGCTTGAGCTTGCGCTCGGCGAAGAAGCCGCCGAGGGGCAGCACGGAGAGCACGAAGTAGAGCGCGGCCGTCTTGAGGTTCCACTTGGTGCGGTTCCAGGCGTCGAGCCAGAAGAGCACGTAGAGGATGAAGAGAATGCCGTGGATCGCGCCCATGACCGGCACCGCGTTGAACTCCGTCGTCCGCTTCAGTACGGAGCAGACCAGCAGAAGGAGGAAGGACACGGCCTCCGGAGCGGAGACGAGTCGGAGGCGCTGGAGGGAGGAGGCGGTCTTGATGTCCACGGGGGTCACCTTCGGGTGGGAGGGGGGCCGGTGATCTTGTGAATGGATGCACAAGCGTCGCTTCATTGTGGCACCCGACTTTGCTGTCCCTTTGTCCGGGGGCCCCGTAACCTCGCTCCGTGGCAACGTTTCGACTCCAAGGCAGCAAAGTGCTGGCCGTCGACATGACCGGTGACGCCGTCAAGGCGAAGAACGGCTCGATGGTCGCGTACGACGGCCAGATGGCCTTCAAGAAGATGTCCGGCGGCGGCGAGGGCCTACGCGGCATGGTCACCCGCCGGCTCACCGGCGAGCAGATGGAGGTGATGGAGGTGAAGGGCCAGGGGACCTGCTGGTTCGCCGACCGCGCCTCCGAGATCAACCTCGTCTCCCTGCACGGCGACAAGCTCTACGTCGAGGCGAGCAATCTGCTCTGCACCGACGCGGGGCTGCGCACCGGCACGAGCTTCACCGGACTGCGCGGCGGAGCGACCGGCAACGGTCTCTTCACGACGACGGTCGAGGGCACGGGCCAGGCGGCGATCATGTCGGACGGTCCGGCGGTGGTGCTGCGCGTGACGCCGCAGTACCCGCTCTCGGTCGACCCCGGCGCGTACGTCGCCCACCAGGGCAACCTCCAGCAGAGCTTCCAGTCCGGTGTGACCTTCCGCACGTTCATGGGCGAGGGCGGCGGCGAGGCGTTCCAGATCCGCTTCGAGGGCGACGGGCTCGTCTACGTCCAGCCGAGCGAGCGCAACACGGTGGGGGGTGACGTCTGATGCCGTTCCGCGAGATCAACTCGAAGATGGTCGAGGCCCAGGTGGTGCCGGGGCAGCGCATGTTCAGCCAGCGCGGCGCGATGCTCGCGTACCGCGGCGACGTCACTTTCACGCCGAACATCGCCGGTGGCCAGGGCGGTGTGATGTCGATGATCGGTCGTCGGGTGGCGGGCGAGGCGACCCCGCTGATGACCGTCGAGGGCAACGGCACGGTGATGTTCGGGCACGGCGGCCACCACATCCAGGTGATCCGGCTGACCGGCGACACCCTCTTCGTCGAGGCCGACCGCCTCCTCGCCTTCGACGGCACCCTGGAGCAGGGCACGATGTTCATGGGCTCCCAGGGCGGCGTCATGGGCATGGTGCGCGGCCAGGTGACCGGCCAGGGGCTCTTCACGACGACGCTGAAGGGCCATGGCGCGGTCGCGGTCATGGCGCACGGCGGCGTGACCGAGCTGCCGATCACCCCGGGACGCGCGGTCCACGTGGACCCGCAGGCGTATGTCGCCCACCACGGCGACGTACGGAACAAGCTCTCCACCGCGCTGGGCTGGCGCGACATGGTGGGGCGCGGCTCGGGCGAGGCGTTCCAGCTGGAGCTGAGCGGCAGTGGTGCGGTGTACGTGCAGGCCTCGGAGGAGAAGCTGTGACCGGTCCCGTCGTTCTCGACCCGCACTCGCTCCCGTCCGACGACAACGTCAATCCGTACACCTTCTGCGTGGAGCTCAAGGGCTCCCAGTGGTTCCTGCAGAAGGGCAAGATGATCGCCTACTACGGGCGGATCGACTTCAACGGCATCGGCCACGGGCGGCTGGACCGTCTGGTCCGTACGTCGTTCCACTCGCCGCTGCATGCGAGCGACTGGGTGGTGGCCGAGGGCAGCGGCAAGATGCTGCTCGCCGACCGGGCCTTCGACGTGAACTCGTTCGACCTGGACGAGGGCAATCTGACGATCCGTTCGGGCAATCTGCTGGCGTACCAGCCGACGCTGGCGCTGAAGCAGTCGATCGTGCCGGGGTTCGTGACGCTGATCGGCACGGGCAAGTTCGTGGCGGCGTCGAACGGGCCGGTGGTCTTCATGGAGCCGCCCATGCGGGTGGATCCGCAGGCGCTGGTGGGCTGGGCGGACTGCCCGTCCCCGTGCCACCACTACGACCACGGCTATCTGACCGGCGTGATGGGCGGCGTACGGGCGCTCACGGGGATCGGCGGCACCTCGGGCGAGGAGCACCAGTTCGAGTTCGTGGGGGCGGGTACGGTACTGCTCCAGTCGACGGAGCTGCTGATGGCCGAACGGGCGATCGGTGAGACGCCGGCGCAGGCGGGGGTGCCGGGTGGTCATGGACCGTTCGGTTCCGGCCATGGTCAGGGCGGATCCGTACCGCGCCTTCCCGGTCAGCTCGGGGACCTCCAACGTCGCTTCGGGCTGTAGCCGGTAGTCTGCGGAGTGTGACGTCATCGAACGGCGTCGGGCGCCGTTCGAATCCCCGCACCCGCGCGTCGGGGCTCCGGGTGCCGGGCGTCACACTCCCTCATTTCGTCCAGCATTCAACTTCTTAGGTAGAATCCATATATGGAGACCGAGACGGCCACCCCCTGGCTCAACGACGCCGAGCAGTGTGCATGGCGCACGTATCTGGACGTCAACAGGATGCTGACGTACCAGCTGGAGAAGGATCTCCAGCCCTTCGGCCTGACCATCAACGACTACGAGATTCTGGTGAATCTGTCGGAGTCGGCGGAACGGCGCCTGCGCATGAGCGACCTCGCGACCGCGACGCTGCAGTCCAAGAGCCGGCTCTCGCACCAGATCACCCGCATGGAGAACGCGGGGCTCGTGCGCCGTGAGAACTGCGAGTCGGACCGCCGCGGGCTGTACGCGGTCCTGACCGACCACGGCATGGACACGATGCGCAAGGTGGCACCGCACCACGTCGAATCGGTACGCAAGCACTTCATCGACCAGCTCAGCTCCGAGGCGCTCGGCGACCTCCACGAGTCGCTGAAGCCGGTGGCGGAGCAGCTGCGGGGCCGCCGAGGCAAGCCGTAGCGACAAGGGGAAGGCCCGGTACGCATCCGCGTACCGGGCCTTCCTCGCGTTCGCCGCGTCAGTTGCCCGTCAGGCTCGCGATCAGCTCGTCGGAGGCCGCGTACGGGTCCAGCTCGCCCGCCACGATCCGCTCCGCCAGCGCGTCCAGACGGCGGTCGCCGTGCAGATCGCCGATGCGCTCGCGCAGCGCCGTGACCGCGATCGTCTCGACCTCGCGCGCCGAGCGCGCCCGGCGGCGCTCCGCCAGGACCCCGTGCTCCTCCATCCACGCGCGGTGCTTCTCCAGCGCCTCGACGACCTCGTCGATGCCCTCGCCGCGCGCCGCGACCGTCTTCACGATCGGCGGCCGCCAGTCGCCGGGACCGCGCGCCTCGCCCAGGCCCAGCATGTGGTTCAGCTCGCGGGCCGTCGCGTCCGCGCCGTCCCGGTCCGCCTTGTTCACCACGTACACGTCGCCGATCTCCAGGATGCCCGCCTTCGCGGCCTGGATCCCGTCGCCCATGCCCGGCGCGAGGAGCACCACCGAGGTGTCGGCCTGGGAGGCGATCTCCACCTCCGACTGCCCGACGCCCACCGTCTCCACGAGGATCACGTCGCAGCCCGCCGCGTCCAGGACGCGGATCGCCTGCGGCGCCGACCAGGCGAGCCCGCCCAGGTGGCCGCGGGTCGCCATCGAGCGGATGTAGACGCCCGGGTCGGAGGCGTGCTCCGACATCCGGACCCGGTCGCCGAGCAGCGCTCCCCCGCTGAAGGGGGACGAGGGGTCGACGGCAAGGACGCCGACCCGCTTGCCGGCCCGCCGGTACGCCGCCACCAGCGCGGACGTCGACGTGGACTTGCCCACGCCGGGCGAGCCGGTCAGGCCCACCACGTACGCGCCGCCGGTGAGCGGCGCCAGCGCCGCCATCACCTCACGCAGCTGCGGGGACGCCCCCTCCACGAGCGAGATCAACCGGGCCACGGCGCGCGGCCGGCCCTCCCGTGCCTGGGCGACCAGTTCGGGGACGTCCACCATGTTCAACCGCTCCTTGCTTCCGGGACTACTTGCCGGGTACGCGAACGATCAGAGCGTCACCCTGGCCACCGCCGCCGCACAGCGCCGCCGCGCCGACGCCGCCACCGCGCCGCTTGAGCTCCAGGGCCAGGTGGAGCACCACACGGGCGCCGGACATGCCGATCGGATGGCCCAGGGCGATCGCGCCACCGTTGACGTTCACCTTTTCCGGGGTCACGCCCAGGTCCTTCATTGACTGGACGGCGACGGCCGCGAACGCCTCGTTGATCTCGATGAGGTCGAGGTCCTCGACGCCCAGGCCCTCCTTCTTCAGGGCGTGCTGGATCGCGTTGGACGGCTGCGACTGCAGCGAGTTGTCCGGGCCGGCCACGTTGCCGTGGGCGCCGATCTCGGCGATCCACTCCAGACCGAGCTCCTCCGCCTTGGCCTTGCTCATCACGACCACGGCGGCGGCGCCGTCCGAGATCTGCGAGGAGGTGCCGGCGGTGATGGTGCCGTCCTTGGCGAAGGCCGGGCGGAGCTTGCCGAGCGACTCGACGGTGGTCTCGCCGCGGATGCCCTCGTCCTTGGAGAAGACGACCGGCTCGCCCTTGCGCTGCGGGATCTCGACCGGGGTGATCTCGGCCTCGAAGATGCCGTTCTTCTGCGCGGCGGCGGCGCGCTGGTGCGACAGCGCGGCGATCTCGTCCTGCTCGGGGCGGGCGATGCCGAGGCGGGTGTTGTGCTTCTCGGTGGACTCGCCCATGGCGATGTTCTCGAAGGCGTCGGTCAGGCCGTCGTACGCCATGGCGTCGAGCATCTCGATGGCGCCGTACTTGTATCCCTCGCGGGACTTCGGCAGCAGGTGCGGGGCGTTGGTCATCGACTCCTGGCCGCCGGCGACGACCACGTCGAACTCACCCGCGCGGATGAGCTGGTCGGCGAGCGCGATGGCGTCGAGGCCGGACAGACACACCTTGTTGATGGTGAGGGCCGGGACGTTCATCGGGATGCCGGCCTTGACGGCGGCCTGGCGGGCGGGGATCTGGCCGGCGCCCGCCTGGAGCACCTGGCCCATGATCACGTACTGCACCTGGTCGCCGCCGATGCCGGCCCGGTCGAGCGCGGCCTTGATGGCGAAGCCGCCCAGCTCCGCGCCGGAGAAGGACTTGAGGGAACCGAGCAGCCGTCCCATGGGCGTGCGGGCGCCCGAGACGATCACTGAGGTGGTACCGGTCGTTCCAGACATGAGGCACAGCCCCTTGAGATGAGGAGTGAACGAGGGTTTACCGCCAATGTACTGAGCGGTGCCGCGGCTGGTCACCGCCCGGCCGGTGTGACGGCGCGCACGTTGCGTAACCACCATGTGCGCGCTGCACTGGGGGAATGCTGACGCGAATCGACCACATCGGGATCGCCTGTTTCGACCTCGACAAGACCGTCGAGTTCTACCGTGCGACCTACGGTTTCGAGGTGTTCCACTCCGAGGTGAACGAGGAGCAGGGCGTCCGCGAGGCCATGCTCAAGATCAACGACACCTCCGACGGCGGCGCCTCGTACCTCCAGCTCCTGGAGCCCACCCGCGAGGACTCCGCGGTGGGCAAGTGGCTGGCCAAGAACGGCGAGGGAGTGCACCACATCGCCTTCGGCACCGCCGATGTCGACGGGGACGCCGCGGACATCCGCTCCAAGGGCGTCCGGGTCCTCTACGACGAGCCGAGGATCGGCTCCATGGGCTCCCGTATCACCTTCCTCCACCCCAAGGACTGCCACGGCGTACTGACCGAACTGGTCACCTCGGCCGACCCCTCCTCAACGGAGCACTGACCTCCGGATTCCTGGCCCGGTAGAGTGGGCGGCTCCGGGCCGGGGCCGGTCGGTGCCGCATGTCATGCGGCGTCGAAGTCGGGGTATCCGATCTGCCACGATTCCGGGGGGCCGTTCTTCGGGGAACGGTGCTCGTTGGAGTGTTGCGACCAGGGGACGGATGGGACCGCGCAGTGCGGGGCTACGAACACCAGGAGAGCCACCGAGCTGAAGACGACCATCTTTCGCGGTTCGAAGCCGAGATGGACCGGCTGAAGACCGAGCGGGAGAAGGCCGTCCAGCACGCCGAGGACCTCGGTTACCAGGTCGAGGTCTTGCGTGCCAAGCTCCACGAGGCGCGCCGGACCATCGCATCCCGCCCCGCGTTCGACAGCGCGGACATCGGCTACCAGGCCGAGCAGCTCCTGCGGAACGCGCAGATCCAGGCCGACCAGCTGCGCCAGGACGCCGAGCGCGAGCTGCGCGAGGCCCGCGCCCAGACCCAGCGCATTCTGCAGGAGCACGCCGAGCACCAGGCGCGGCTCCAGGCCGAGCTGCACGCGGAGGCCGTCCAGCGCCGGCAGCGCCTGGACCAGGAGCTGTCGGAGCGCCGCCAGACCGTCGAGGCGCACGTCAACGAGAACGTCGCCTGGGCCGAGCAGCTGCGCGCCCGTACGGAGTCCCAGGCCCGCCGCCTGATGGAGGAGTCCCGCGCCGACGCCGAGCAGTCGCTGGCCGGCGCGCGCGCCGAGGCCACCCGGCTCGCCGAGGAGACCCGCCAGCGGGTCGGCTCGGAGGCGGAGGCCGCCCGTGCCGAGGCCGAAGCGATTCTGCTGCGCGCCCGCAAGGACGCCGAGCGGCTCCTGAACGCCGCGTCCACGCAGGCGCAGGAGGCCACCAGCCACGCCGAGCAGCTGCGCTCCTCCACCACCGTCGAGACCGAGCACGCCCGTCAGCAGGCCAGCGAGCTGTCCCGCGCCGCCGAGCAGCGGCTGCAGGAGGCCGAGGACCGGCTGCGCGAGGCCCGGGCGGAGGCCGAGAAGGCGCTGTCCGAGGCCAAGGAGGCGGCCGCCAAGCAGCTGTCGTCCGCGGAGTCCGTCAACGAGCAGCGCACCCGCACCGCGAAGGCCGAGATCGCGCGTCTGGTCGGCGAGGCGACCAAGGAGGCCGAGACCCTCAAGGCGGAGGCCGAGGAGAAGCTCCGCGAGGCGACCGCCGAGGCGGAGAAGCTGGTCTCCGAGGCGTCCGACAAGGCGCGCACCGTCGCTGCCGAGGACTCCGCCGCCGCCCTGGCCAAGGCGGCCAGGACCGCCGAGGAGGTCCTCACCAAGGCGTCCGAGGACGCCCAGGCGACCACCCGCAAGGCCTCCGAGGAGGCCGACCGCATCCGGCGCGAGGCCGAGGCGGAGGCCGACCGGCTGCGCAACCAGGCCGAGGAGCAGGCCGACGAGCTGCTCGGCTCGGCGAAGGACGACACCAAGGAGTACCGCGCCAAGACGGTCGAGCTGCAGGAGGAGGCGCGCCGGCTGCGCGGCGAGGCCGAGCAGCTGCGGGCCGAGGCGATCGCCGAGGGCGAGAAGATCCGCGGCGAGGCCCGGCGCGAGGCCGTCCAGCAGATCGAGGAGGCGGCCAGGACCGCCGAGGAGCTGCTGACCAAGGCCCGTACCGACGCCGACGAGCTGCGCGCGAGCGCGGGCGCCGAGGGCGAGCGGGTCCGCTCCGAGGCGATGGAGCGCGCCCAGACGCTGCGCACCCAGGCCGAGGAGACGCTGGAGCGCACCCGTGCCGAGGCCGAGCGGATGCGCACGGAGGCCGAGGAGCAGGCCGAGTCGGTCAAGGAGGCCGCCGAGCGTGACGCGGCCACGGTGCGCGAGGACGCCGAGCGGGCCGCCGAGGCCCGGCACGCGGAGGCGGCCGACGAGCTCACCCGGCTGCACACCGAGGCCGAGACGCGGGTCGAGAACGCCGAGCAGGCGCTGACCGACGCCCGCGCCGAGAGCGAGCGGCTCCGGCGCGAGGCCGCGGAGGAGACCGAGCGGCTCCGCACGGAGGCCGCGGAGCGCATCCGTACGCTCCAGGCGCAGGCCGAGCAGGAAGCCGAGCGGCTGCGCACGGAGGCCGCGTCGGACGCGTCCACCTCGCGCGCCGAGGCCGAGGCCGCGGCCGTACGGCTGCGGACGGAGGCGTCGGCTGAGGCCGAGCGGCTGAAGTCGGAGGCTCAGGAGAGCGCGGACCGGGTACGGGCCGAGGCCGCGGCCGCCGCCGAGCGGGTCGGCGCCGAGGCCGCCGAGGCGCTGGCCGCCGCGCAGGAGGAGGCCAACCGGCGCCGCCGGGAGGCCGAGGAGACGCTGGAGTCGGCCCGTTCCGAGGCCGGCCGCGAGCGCGAGCACGCCCGCGAGCAGTCCGAGGAGCTCCTCGCCTCCGCCCGCAAGCGGGTGGAGGAGGCCCAGACCGAGGCACACCGCCTGGTCGAGGAGGCGGACCGGCGGGCCACGGAGATGGTGTCCGCGGCCGAGCAAACCGCGCAGGAGGTCCGCGATTCGGTCGCGGGTCTGCGCGAGCAGGCCGAGGAGGAGATCACCGGTCTGCGCAGCGCCGCCGAGCACGCGGCGGAGCGCACCAGGACCGAGGCGCAGGAGGAGGCGGACCGGGTCCGCGCCGACGCGTACGAGGAGCGGGAGCGGGCCACCGAGGACGCCAACCGCGTCCGTACGCGCGCCCAGGAGGAGTCCGAGGCCGCGACGTCGCTGGCCGAGCGGACGGTCGCGGACGCGATCGCCGAGTCGGAGAAGCTGCGCGCGGACACCGCGGAGTACGCGCAGCGGGTACGGACCGAGGCGTCGGACGCGCTGGGCGCCGCCGAGCAGGACGCGGCCCGCACCCGGGCGGACGCCCGCGAGGACGCCAACCGCATCCGCTCCGAGGCGGCGGCGGAGGCCGACCGGCTGACGGCCGAGGCCGAGGAGCTGGTCACGCTCGCCCGCACCGAGGGCGAGCAGATCCTCGACGAGGCCCGCAAGGCCGCCGACAAGCGGCGTACGGACGCCGCCGAGCAGGCGGACACGCTGGTCACGGAGGCCGCGAGCGAGGCCGAGCGGCTCACCACCGAGGCGGCCGAGCTGCGCGCCGAGGCGGAGCAGCTCAAGACGGACGGCGAGGCGCACGCGCAGGCGCTGCGGGTCGCCGCGCTCGCCGACGGCGAGCAGGTCCTCGACGAGGCCCGCAAGGCCGCCGACAAGCGGCGTACGGACGCGGCCGAGCAGGCCGACGCGATCACCGCCGAGGCTGTGGCCCTCCTCGAGTCGACCGAGCGGGACGCGCTGCGGCTGCGGACCGAGGCCGAGCAGGTCAAGGAGGACGGCGAGGCGCAGGCCGAGGCGTTGCGGGCCGCCGCGCGGGCGGACGGCGAGCAGGTCCTCGACGAGGCCCGCAAGGCCGCCGACAAGCGGCGCGCGGACGCGGCCGAGCAGGCGGACTCCCTCATCGCGGAGGCCAGGAACGAGGCCGAGCGGATCCGCGCCGAGGGCGAGCGGCTGGGCGCCGAGGCCGAGGCGGCGGCGGAGCAGATGCGCTCCGAGGCGCGGGCCGAGGCCGACCGTACGCTCGACGAGGCGCGCGAGGCCGGTGCCAAGCGCCGCTCGGACGCGGCCGAGCAGGCCGACCAGCTGATGGCGAAGGCTCAGGAGGAGGCGCTGCGCGCCACCACCGAGGCGGAGTCGCAGGCGGACACGATGGTCGGCGCGGCCCGTCAGGAGGCCGAGCGGATCGTGGCCGAGGCGACGGTCGAGGGCAACTCTCTGGTGGAGAAGGCGCGCACGGACGCGGACGAGCTTCTGGTGGGCGCGCGCACCGACGCGACGGCCATAAGGGAGCGGGCCGAGGAGCTGCGCGGCCGGATCGAGGGCGAGATCGAGGAGCTGCACGAGCGGGCGCGGCGCGAGACGGCCGAGCAGATGAAGACGGCGGGGGAGCGCGTCGACAAGCTGGTGAAGGCCGCGGAGGAGCAGCGGGCCGAGGCCGAGGAGAAGTCCAAGGAGATGGTCTCCGAGGCGAGTTCGGAGGCGAGCAAGGTCCGGATCGCGGCCGTGCGGAAGGCGGAGGCGCTGCTCAAGGAGGCCGAGCAGAAGAAGGCCTCGCTGGTCGGCGAGGCGGAGCGGATCAAGGCGGAGGCCGAGACCGAGGCCGAGCAGATGATCTCCGAGGGCAAGCGGGAGCTGGATGTGCTCGTACGCCGTCGCGAGGACATCAATGCCGAGATCTCCCGTGTCCAGGACGTCCTCGAAGCGTTGGAGTCTTTCGAGACACCGGCCAACGGAGCGAAGTCCGCCGGTGCGAAGGACGACGTCAAGGCAGGTGCGTCGGCGGGGGCGACACGTTCGAGTGGCAAGTCCTCTGACGGCTAGCCACTCAAAAGGCTGGACATTCTCCATATCAAACGGGCATCCGCTCGATGACACGCCGCTTCGGCCCCTAGGATTCCCCCTAACACCTCACCGGTCTCATTCGACAGGAACCCCATGAGCGACACTTCCTCCCCCTTCGGCTTCGAGCTCGTGCGGCGTGGTTACGACCGCGGTCAGGTGGACGACCGCATTACCAAGCTCGTCGCCGACCGTGACAGTGCTCTGGCCCGAATCACCTCTCTGGAAAAGCGCATCGAGGAGCTCCACCTCGAGACGCAGAACGCCCAGGCCCAGGTCACCGACGCGGAGCCGTCGTACGCCGGTCTCGGTGCCCGCGTCGAGAAGATCCTCCGCCTCGCCGAGGAGGAGGCGAAGGACCTGCGCGAGGAGGCCCGTCGCGCCGCCGAGCAGCACCGCGAGCTGGCCGAGTCGGCCGCCCAGCAGGTGCGCAACGACGCCGAGTCGTTCGCGGCCGAGCGCAAGGCGAAGGCCGAGGACGAGGGCGTTCGGATCGTCGAGAAGGCGCAGGGTGAGGCCAACTCGCTGCGTGCCGAGGCGCAGAAGGACGCGCAGTCCAAGCGCGAGGAGGCGGACGCGCTCTTCGAGGAGACCCGCGCCAAGGCCGCCCAGGCCGCCGCGGACTTCGAGACCAACCTGGCCAAGCGCCGCGAGCAGTCGGAGCGCGACCTGGCCTCGCGTCAGGCCAAGGCCGAGAAGCGCCTCGCCGAGATCGAGCACCGCGCCGAGCAGCTCCGCCTGGAGGCCGAGAAGCTGCGTACGGACGCGGAGCGCCGGGCCCGTCAGACGGTGGAGACCGCGCAGCGCCAGGCCGAGGACATCGTGGCCGACGCGAACGCCAAGGCCGACCGGATCCGCTCGGAATCGGAGCGCGAGCTCGCGGCGCTGACGAACCGCCGCGACTCGATCAACGCCCAGCTGACCAACGTCCGCGAGATGCTGGCGACGCTGACCGGTGCCGCCGTGGCGGCCGCCGGCTCCCCGATCGACGACGAGCCGGCCACCCGCGGCGTCCCGGCCCAGCAGACCCGGTAAGTCCCCGTGTAAGCGGTCCCGGTAACCGGAACGCGAACACCCACAAAACCCTCCGCCATTCCAGTGGCGGAGGGTTTTGCGCACCCGTAGCGTGGTCGCATGATCGAGCTCGAGGGCCTGACGAAACGGTTCGGTACGAAGACGGCGGTCGACCATCTCTCCTTCCAGGTGCGGCCCGGCGTGATCACCGGCTTCCTGGGCCCCAACGGCGCGGGCAAGTCGACGACCATGCGCATGATGCTCGATCTGGACAACCCGACCAGCGGTAGGGTCCGGATCGACGGCAAGCACTACCGCGAGCTCCAGGAGCCGCTGAAGTACATCGGGGCGCTGCTCGACGCCAAGGCGATGCACGGCGGCCGGTCCGCGTACAACAATCTGCTCTGTCTCGCGCAGTCCAACCGCATCCCGGCGAGCCGGGTCGGCGAGGTCCTCGATCTGGTCGGTCTGACGGCGGTCGCGCGGAAGAAGTCGAAGGGCTTCTCCCTCGGCATGGGCCAGCGGCTGGGAATCGCGTCGGCGCTGCTCGGTGATCCCGAGATCCTGATGTTCGACGAACCCGTCAATGGTCTGGACCCCGAGGGAATTCACTGGATCCGCAATCTGATGAAGGCGCTCGCGGCCGAGGGCCGGACGATCTTCGTTTCCAGCCATCTGATGAGCGAAATGGCCCTGACGGCCGACCATCTGATCGTGATCGGCCAGGGAAAGCTGCTGGCCGACACCTCGATGGCGGATTTCATCCATCAGAATTCGCGGAGCTATGTACGGCTGCGCTCGCCGCAGCAGGAGCGGCTGCGGGACCTTCTGCACGCCAACGGCTTCACCCCCGTCGAGGCGGGCAACGGGACGCTGGAGGTGGACGGGGCCACCACCGAGAAGCTCGGTGAACTGGCCGCCGAGAACCGGCTCGTGCTGCACGAGCTGAGCTCCCAGCGTGCCTCCCTGGAGGAGGCGTTCATGCAGATGACGGCCGGCGTCGTGGAGTACCACGCGCACGGCACGGACGTACACGGCGCGGACGCGCCCGCCGCCGGCCCCCGCTGGGGCGAGAACACCAAGGGAGCCTGAACGATGGCAGCGGTATCCGCGGTCCTCCAGTCGGAGTGGACCAAGATCCGGACGGTCTCCTCGACGGTCTGGACCCTGGCGAGCGCGCTCCTGGTGACGGTGGCGATGAGCGCCGCGCTCTCGGCGCTGGTGAAGGCGACCTTCAGCGATCTGAACGAGGCCGAGCAGGCGACCTTCGACCCGACCTTCGTCAGCTTCTCCGGGATGGTCCTCGGGCAGCTGGCGATGGTGGTCTTCGGCGTGCTCGTGGTCGGCACGGAGTACAGCTCGGGCATGATCCGTACGTCCCTGGCGGCGGTCCCGCAGCGGGCGACCTTCATCTTCAGCAAGATCGCCGTGGCCGGGGCGCTGGCGCTGGTGGTGGGCCTGGCGACCAGCTTCCTTTCGTTCTTCCTGGGCCAGGCCCTGCTGGGCGAGCACCGCACCTCCCTGGGCGCGGACAACGTGCTGCGGGCGGTCGTGGGCGGCGGGCTCTACATGGGGCTGATCGCACTCTTCTCGATGGGTGTGGCGACGATGCTGCGCTCGTCGATTCTGTCGCTCGGCATCCTGGTGCCGTTCCTCCTCCTGATCTCGAACATCCTCTCGGCGGTCCCCAAGGCCAAGGAGGTGGCGCGCTACTTCCCCGACCAGGCCGGCTCCAAGATCATGCAGGTCGTCCCGGACGCCATGAACACGGAGGAGGCTCCGTACGGCCCCTGGGGCGGGCTCGGCATCATGCTGATCTGGGTGGCGGTCGCGCTGCTCGGCGGCTACCTGGTCCTGAAGAAGCGGGACGCGTGATCCCGTAGGGGGTGTCTTGTCCCCCTAGCCCTCAGCCCGTCGCGGTGGGGTCCCTGGGCGCCGGGAGCACCTCCGCGTCCCTGGGCGCCGGGAGCACCCCCGGCGGCCGGCCCTCGTCGGGGAGGACCTCGTCGAACTCGGCCCATCCCTGCCAGTCCCACACATCGACGGCCGTGTCCGCGTGGAGCGGCACGAAGCGACCGCGCTCGAAGTCGTCGCCGTCCAGGTCGAACCACCGCTCGTCGACGACCTCCGTGCCGAGGCCGACCGTGCGCGCGGTCAGCCGGACCAGCAGCTTCACGCCCACCGAGTCCGCGAGGTCCTTGCCCTGGATCTCGCGGAAGGGGAGCGTGTGCGCGGGTGCGTCCAGCGGGATCCACACGGTGAAGGGCGCCCCGCGCTCCACCGCGAGCCAGGCACGCTCGTCGGCCGGCTCGCCTTTCTCGTCGAGGACCTTCAGCCATTTCTTGTAGATGACGAGGCTGCCGTCGTGGGGTGACCTCTCCAGGTAGCGGAGGTGCACCCGGGCGCGCAGGTCGACCACCGAGAGGTTGTCGAGGTAGTTGTAGAAGCGCACCGCGATGATGCCGTCCTCGCTGTCGGCGTGGGCGCGCGCGTACCCGGGGAAGTCGGCCGCCCAGGCGTGGGAGATGCTGGCTCGCTTCCGCCAGATGAACGGCCGCAGCGCGAAGAGCTTGATCAGCACGATGCCGAGCACGACGGCGGGCGCCAACGCTCCGGTCACGGAGGCGACGGAGGCCAGCAGCTGATGGGCCAGGTTGTGGTCCTGCGGGCTGAGGTTGTCCGTGCCGACACAGGCCCGCAGCGCTTCGAGCGCGGTGCTCACCAGCCCCTCGACATCACCGAACCGGTCGGCCAGCGAGGTCGGCGAGGACTCCGTGAGGGTCCAGACGGCCGTGATGACGACGGCGAGCGCCATCAGCGCGCCGAGCGTCATGGCCATCAGGACGTGGACCGAACGCCCGGCGATCCACCACCGAACGGACGTACGACGCCTCGGATGGGGGCGACGCCTCCGCCCCAGCCAACTCCCCGTCATCATCAACTCCACTTCCCCCCGAGTGAATTGACGCAGTGTGCTCATTCTGCCCGAGTGGACGCGTGTCCGGTATACGCGACGACCCACGTCCCGTACGCTCTCCGGGAGCAGTTCCGGCACGGCCGGTGCACCGTCCCACCTGCACGACCTCGAAGGGCCCATGTGATGGATCGCAGCCTGGCAGCCCTCGGCCTGGACGACGTGGCCGTCGAGCGTCCCCTGATCTATCCCGGACGCCCCGTGACGGAGCCCTCGCTCCTCCTCGACGACGAGCTGCTGCCGCTGGACGTCCGGGCGACGCGCCTGGGCGACTGGACGGTCGATCAGGGCGGACGGCTCGACGAGATCCTGACGCTGCACGGGCAGGAGCCCGTCGGGCGCCGTCATCCGGTGATCTCGGTCGGCTCGAACGCCTCACCGGGCCAGGTGCGCCACAAGCTGCGCCGGCTGAACCTGCCGGTGTTCGTCCCCATGATCCCGGTGCGGGTCGGCGGGATCGGCGTCGGCTGCTCCGGCCACATCAGTCCCGCGGGGTACGTGGCGGGCACCCCGTTCGTCGATCACACGACCCGCACCACCCTGGTCGTCACCTGGCTCGACGCCCGCCAGCTCAAGGCGGTCGACGACACCGAGTTCCCGGACTACCGGCGCGCGATCCTGCCGGGCGACGTCTTCGACATGACGATGCCCTCCGACGAGCGCCTGAGCGGGGCGTACATCTACTTCAGCGCACACGGCGTGCTGGCGCCCGACGGGACACGGCCGCTGCGGGGCGGCGGCGACCAGGCCACCATCCTCGACGGCCTGCTCGCCGGCTCGGCCCGGCTCCGGGAGCTGCTGGGGTCGGACGCCGCCTCCTGGGTCGACCGCGCCGGCCAGGACCCGGGCATGCGGACGCGTGGCACGACGATCTTCGGTGAGGAGGGCTGGGTCCTTCCGCAGACCGACTTCCTCCCCTATCTCGACGAGTCCGCCGAGCTGCTGCCGTACGACGACCTGCCCCCGCTCGCGGGCTCCCTGCCGAACCGAACCGGCAACGGCTGATCGGACTTCGCCGGAACCGTCAATGGCTGGATAAGCTCCTTACTCATACGGGGGGCTCCGCCTGTCGGCCATGGCCCCGACGACGACCTGAACTGTCGATGGGGCTGGAGAATGATCGAGGCAGTCGGCCTGACGAAGCGCTACGGCGCCAAGACGGCCGTGTACAACCTTTCCTTCCATGTGCGGCCGGGGACCGTCACCGGCTTCCTGGGACCCAACGGCTCCGGCAAGTCCACGACCATGCGCATGATCCTCGGGCTCGACCAGCCCACGTCCGGGCACGTCACGATCGGCGGTCATCCGTTCCGGCAGCTGCCGAACGCGCCCCGCCAGGTCGGTGCGCTGCTCGACGCCAAGGCGGTGCACGGCGGACGCAGCGCGCGCAGCCATCTGCTGTCGCTCGCCCAGCTCGCCGGCATCCCGGCGCAGCGGGTCGACGAGGTCCTCGGGGTCGTCGGCCTCCAGGACGTCGCCAAGCGCCGCTCCAAGGGCTTCTCGCTCGGTATGGGACAGCGACTCGGGATCGCGGCGGCGCTGCTCGGCGACCCGCAGGTGCTGCTGTTCGACGAGCCCGTCAACGGACTCGACCCCGAGGGCATCCTCTGGGTCCGCAATCTGATGAAGAAGCTCGCCTCCGAGGGGCGGACCGTCTTCGTCTCCAGCCACCTCATGAGCGAGATGGCGCTGACCGCCGACCATCTGATCGTGATCGGCCGCGGCCAGCTCATGGCCGACATGAGCGTCAAGGACTTCATCTCCGCGAACTCCGCCGACTTCGCCCGGGTGCGGACGCCGCAGACGGAGCCGCAGCAGCGGGAGAAGCTGACGGCGGCGCTCACCGAGGCCGGCGGCCAGGTGATGTCGGAGCCGGACGGCGCGCTGCGGGTGACCGGTCTGGCGCTGCCGCGGATCAGCGACCTGGCGCACGACGCGGACGTACGGCTCTGGGAGCTGTCCCCGCACCAGGCCTCGCTGGAGGAGGCGTACATGCGGATGACGCAGGGCGCCGTGGACTATCGCTCCACCGAGGACCAGCTGGCCCATCTCCAGCAGCCGCAGCCGCACGGACAGGGGTACGCCGTGCCGCCGCAGCCGGTGGTCCAGGACGTGCCGCAGCAGGGCTGGTACGCCCCGCCGCCGCCCGGACAGAACCCCTACGCCACCCCGCAGAGCGAGCCCGCCAAGAACGACGAGGACGCCCGATGACCGCCCCCGCCCCCTACTCGTACGTCTCCCCCATCCCCGTACGCAAGGCGCACCTCGGTGACGCGATCGCCTCGGAGTGGACCAAGATCCGCTCCCTGCGCTCCACGATGTGGACGCTGGGTGTGATGGTGCTGCTGATGCTGGGCATCGGTCTCGGCGTCGCCGCGATCGTGGCGGCGTCGGACGTGCCGACCGAGAGCGAGTCGGCGCTCGGCCTCGGCTTCTTCGGCGTGCTCCTCGGCTCCATCTGCGTGATCACGCTGGGCGTGCTGACCATCGCCTCCGAGTACGGCACGGGCATGATCCGCACCACGCTCACCGCCTGCCCGAGCCGCGCCCGGGTGCTGACGGCGAAGGCGATCGTCTTCTTCACGCTCGTCTTCACGATCACCACGGTCACGGCGGGCATCGTCGCCGCGGCGCAGGTGGCGATGGTGGACCAGGCCCTGGAGCCCACCTCCGGGGAGTGGCTGCGGGCCACGGTCGGCGTCGGGCTGTTCATGGCCGAGCTCGGACTGCTGGCGCTCACGATCGGCGCGATCATCCGGCACTCGGCGGGCGCGATCACCATCATGATCGGCGTACTGCTGCTGCCGCTGGTCGCCGCCATGTTCATGTTCTCGGAGTCGCTGGCCAAGGTGCAGGACTGGCTGCTCGACTACGCGATCCCGAGCCAGCTCATCGCGCTGTACGCGGGCAAGGCGGCCATGAGCGAGTCCGGGCCCGCGGGCTGGGACCCGGTGTGGATCCTGCTGGTCATCACCGCCGCGACGATGGGCGGCGCGTACGCCCTGCTGAACAGCCGGGACGTGTGACCGAGGGCCCCTAGTACCTCGGCGCGTTACGGGACCGCTGCACCCTGGAGGTGCGGCGGTCCTTCGCGTTCCAGCAGGCCTTGTGCCAGTGCCGCCGGTCGTCCACTCCCCCGTACTCCGGCCAGGCCACGACGTGCGGCGCGCCGCCGGGGATCTCCTGGTCGCAGCCCGGGCAGCGGTAGCGCTTCCCGGGCGCGCTGGCGCCGGCGACATGGCGGACGTACCACTCCTCGCCCTGCCAGGTCTCGCTGCGCTGCGATCCCCCGTACCGGTCGCCCGACTCACCCTGAGGATCGGGCTTCTCGCCGCCACTGGGACGGTTGCGACGCGGGGACACGTAATCACCTCACGGGGCCGGGGGAAGGGAACACGGACGGTTCTCTCCAGCCTACGGGCCGCGACGCGGTGGCCCGGCCCACCCTCCAGGCCGAATCAGCGGAAAATCGCAAGAACTTCATACGAGGCCGTTGCCTTTGGCACGTGTCAGACGTTGTTGCCAGTACGAGGGGGAGAACCGCGTCGGCCGCAAGGAGGCAGAAGGCGATGCGCGTGGGTACGTTTGTTCTGGCCGCCCAGTTCCCGGGTCAGGGCCAGGGCGAGGCGCTGCACAGGGCGGTGCGGACCGCCGAGGTGGCCGAGGAGGCGGGGCTCGACTCCGTCTGGCTCGCCGAGCACCACTTCGTTCCGTACGGAGTCTGTCCGTCGGCCGTGACCCTGGCGGCGCTGCTGCTGGGCCGCACGCGCCGCCTCCGGGTCGGTACGGCGGTCAGTGTGCTGCCGACCGTCCATCCGGTGGCGCTGGGCGAGCAGGCCGCACTGCTCCATCTCACCTCCGGGGGCCGCTTCACGCTCGGAGTGGGCAGGGGCGGTCCGTGGGTCGATCTGGAGGTGTTCGGCGCCGGTCTCCCGGCGTACGAGCAGGGCTTCCCGGAATCGCTCGACCTGCTGCTCCGCTGGCTGTCCGAGCCCCGGGTCTCGGCCGAGGGAGAACGATTCGCCTTCCGCGAGGTGGCCGTCGTGCCACGCCCCGGCGAACTCATCGGCGGGGACGCGGCGCCCGAGGTCGTCGTCGCCTGCACCTCCCCCAAGAGCGTCAAGCTGGCCGCCGAGCGCGGGCTGCCGATGCTGCTCGGGATGCACTGCGGTGACGAGGACAAGGCCGAGATGGTGGCCGCCTGGGCGCGGTGCGCCCGGGAGGCCGGGCGCGATCCCGACGAGATCGCGCGGATCGGCGCCGGTCATGTCTCGGCGGGCGTCGCCCAGCTCGCCGACCGCGGGGCGGACGCGGCCGAGGCCCTGGTGAAGGCGATGCCGGGCTGGCTGAAGCAGGGCCTCGACGCCCATGTGACGGTGGACGGCCGGCACCGCGCGATGCGGGACCCCGTCGCGTACACGGAATTGCTGTGCGGACTGCACCCGGTGGGCACGCCCCGGCGCGCGGCGGACCGGCTCGCGGCGACCTCGGAGCGTACGGGCATCACACGCTTCGCGCTGCTCGCCGAGGGCACGGGCGATCTCGCGGCCACCGAGGAGAACGTACGGCGGCTGGGGGCCGAGGTGCTCCCCCTGCTGGTCTGAGTTCATGGGTGGTTCGGGTGTGATGCCGCCGCTCCGGCACCTCTCGCATCGTTCGCGTCTCCCGCGATGCGGAGCGGCAGCACCGTGTGTCAGCAGTCGCGCAGTTCCGGCGACTGGTTGAGCAGCTGACCTCGTACGGAGGTGAAGCGGGCGAGCCGCTCGTCCACCGCGGGGTCCAGCGGGAACACCGCAACGCGGTGGCAGTTCTGGAAGGCCAGACGCACCCCGAAGTGCCGCTGCAGCGCACCACGGATCGCATCACTCGCGAGTGCACGCAACAGCTGACCACGTGCCTGCTCGTTCGGCGGCGGCGTCTGGTTGTCGGCGAACTCTCCACCGTCCACCTTCAGCTGAGCCACCAGAGAACTGATCATCTCCCATGCGTAGGGCAGGGAGGTCCGGACGCAGTCGACGAAGTCGGCTTCGTCGACCTCGCCTCGCTCGGCCTGTTCCAACAGCGCCGGTGAGACGTCGAGCGACATGGGTTCTCCTCTCGCGACCCCGACGGGCGGGGTCTTACGGGCAGGGATGAAGGACCCCCCGTACGACACGCTGCGTGCACGGACGGCGACCTCCTGCTTCCACGGTAAGCGCGTCCTTCGGAGCGCACCAGGAGATTGGGAACACAACCGGCCAATAACCGACGGAGGTTGGGCGGGCGTTAAGAGCCGAATCGCGCGGAAGAGCGTGCGTCTTGTAGCGTTGCCGACCATGCGTCTCGTCATCGCCCGTTGTTCCGTGGACTACGCGGGCCGGCTCACCGCCCACCTGCCCTCCGCCCCCCGTCTGATCCTGGTCAAGGCAGACGGCAGCGTCTCCATCCACGCGGACGACCGGGCGTACAAACCCCTCAACTGGATGTCCCCGCCGTGCACCCTCAAGGAGGGTGTCGACGGTGAGGCCGGCATCTGGACCGTGGTGAACAAAGCGGGCGAGAAACTGATCATCACGATGGAGGAGATCCTGCACGACTCCTCGCACGAACTCGGGGTGGACCCGGGTCTCATCAAGGACGGCGTGGAAGCGCACCTCCAGGAGCTGCTCGCCGACCGCATCGAGACCCTCGGCGAGGGGCACACGCTGATCCGCCGCGAGTACCCGACGGCGATCGGCCCGGTGGACATCCTGTGCCGGGACGCCGACGGGGCGACGGTCGCGGTGGAGATCAAGCGGCGCGGCGAGATCGACGGCGTGGAGCAGCTGACCCGCTACCTCGAACTGCTGAACCGCGATCCGCACCTCGCGCCGGTGAAGGGCGTCTTCGCGGCCCAGGAGATCAAGCCGCAGGCGCGCGTGCTGGCCACGGACCGGGGCATCGACTGCGTGGTGCTCGACTACGACGCGATGCGGGGCATCGAGGACGACAAGCTGAGGCTCTTCTAGTACGAACGCGTGCCGGATGTACGGCAACGGCCCCGGGTGCGGTGAACGCACCCGGG
>NZ_JBHWBS010000093.1:0-11520 GCF_042735655.1 Streptomyces sp. NPDC059567
CGGGGTATCAACTAATCTGGCGTTGATTTTTGGCACGCTGTTGAGTTCTCAAGGAACGGACGCTTCCTTTGTACTCACCCTCTCGGGCTTTCCTCCGGGCTTTTCCCTTCGGTCTTTCGTGTTTCCAGCTTAGCAGATCCGATTTCCGTTTCTGCCACCCGCTGGAGCGGGCTGCCGGGCTGTTCTTCGCTTTCGCGTTTCCCTTTCCGACGATTCCGACTTTATCAGATTCATTTCGGCCGACCTAATCGGTGGCTTCGTGATTCGAATAAGGAATCGGGGTGGCTCCGTGGAAATCAACTTCCCGACCGGAGCAAGAGAGATTCTAGCTGCTGGCCTTCGAACTTGTCCAGTCCGAGGCAACCGTTCAAATCTACCTCCCCACATCGACCGTGTCAACGGCTTTTTGTGGGCGAAGAGGAGACTAGCAGGTCAGCGGTGTGGTCCGCACATCAGGCAGCCGTCGGCAGGGCTGCACTGCGGTCCGCCTCCTCGACGTCGCCCGTGTCACCCGTTCGGGCCGCACGGCCGCCCAGGACGTAGACGTAGATGAGAAATGCCAGTTCAGCGGCGACACCGATGGCGATGCGTGCCCAGGTCGGAAGGCCCGACGGAGTGACGAAGCCTTCGATGAGGCCCGAAAGGAACAGGACCAGGGCCAGACCGATCGCCATTCCCACGGCCGCGCGGCCCTGCTGGGCGAGGGCGTCACGGCGGGTCATGGGGCCAGGGTCGATGAGGGTCCAGCCGAGGCGCAGTCCGGTGCCGGCGGCGACGAAGACCGCGGTCAGTTCGAGGAGGCCGTGCGGGATGAGCAGGCCCAGCATGATGTCGAGGCGTCCCGCGGAGGACATCAGGCCGATGGCCATCCCGAGGTTCAGCATGTTGAGGAAGAGGATCCAGAGCACCGGGACACAGAGGAACGCGCCCAGGACCAGGCACATGGCGGCGGCCTGGGCGTTGTTCGTCCAGACCTGGGCGGCGAAGGAGGCCGCCGGGTGGTTGGAGTAGTACGTCTCGTACTGGCCGCCCGGGCGGGTCATCTCGCGCAGTTCGGCCGGAGCGCCGACCGCGGACTGGACTTCGGGGTGCGTGCCGATCCACCAGCCCATGACGGCCGCGAGGAGTAGGGAGAGGACGGCCGTCGGGACCCACCAGTGGCGGGAGCGGTAGACGGCGGCCGGGAAGCCGGACGTGAAGAAGTCGGTCACGTCGCGCCAGGAGGAACGACGGGTGCCGGTGACCGTGGCGCGGGCGCGGGCCACGAGCTGGGTGAGCCGGGCCGTGAGCATGGGGTCCGGGGCGGCGGACTGGATCAGCGAGAGATGGGTGGCCGTCCGCTGATAGAGGGAGACGAGCTCGTCGGCCTCGGCGCCGCTGAGCTTTCCGCCTCGGCGCAGGAGGTGGTCGAGGCGGTCCCACTCGGCTCGGTGGGCGGTGACGTAGACGTCGAGGTCCATGATCGGCTGCTGCTCCAGGCACTGGGTGCGTACGGGTCCGTACTACTGCGGCGCGCTGCGGGTCAGCTTGGCAGACTGTCGTACTGAGGGGTCGGGAAGGCCGGAGAAGGGTGGGCGCCGTGAGCGGGGTTGTGACGGGGGATGCCGTCGTACTGGGGTTGCAACCGGCGCGGCTGCCGAGCCGGGCTCTGGCGCTGGTCCTCGATCTTCTGACGGTGTGGGCGGTCTATCTGCTGATCACGGTGGGGCTGGCGATGGCCACCGCCTCGCTGGACGAGGCCGCGCAGATGGCGATCTCCATCGCCTCGTTCCTGCTGGTGCTGGTGGGGGCCCCGATCGCGGTGGAGACGCTGTCGCACGGGCGGTCGCTGGGGAAGCTGGCCTGCGGGCTCCGGGTGGTGCGGGACGACGGTGGGCCGATCCGGTTCCGGCATGCGCTGGTGCGCGGGGCGATGGGGGTCGTGGAGATCCTGATGACGTTCGGGGTCGTCGCCTGCATCGCGTCGCTGGTGTCGGAGCGGGGGCGGCGGATCGGGGACGTGTTCGCGGGGACGCTGGTCGTACGTGAGCGGGTGCCGGCGGCTCGGAACGCGGTCGTTCCCCCTCCTCCGCCGTGGCTCGTGGGTCGGTTCGCCGAGCTGGATCTGTCGGCGGTGCCGGACGCGCTGTGGCTGGAGATACGGCAGTACCTGACGCGGATGCGGCAGTTGGATCCGGGCGTGGGGCGGCGGCTCGCGGAGCGGCTGGCCGATGAGCTGGTGACACGGACCGGAACGCCTCCCCCGCCGGGGGTGCCCGCGGCGGCTTATCTGGCCGGGGTGGTCGCCGAGCGGCAGGCTCGGGAGGCTCGTCGGGCGTTCGCCCCGGCGGTGCCGGGCGCGGGTGGGCAGGTTCCCGGGTTCGCGGCTCCGGTGGTGCAGCCGGTGAGCCCGGCTCCGGCTGCGCGTGTGGAGCCGGTCGCTCCCACTCCGGGGCCCGTGGCCCCTTCCGTCGTGGCGTCGGAGGTACGTGATTCGGGGGCGTCGACCGGGTTCGCGCCGCCGGCCTAGGGCCAGACGGACGGCGGGGTTTCGAGGGCTTCGAGTTCGATGCCGGGGGCGGAGAGCACCACGTCCCCGGCGATGTGGAGCGTGTGCTGCTCCCCTGTGTCCAGGGCGTTGACCTGGTACTCGTCCACGATCAGACGGCCGTTGTCAGTGGCGTGCGTTTCACTGTTCACCAGGGCCCAGGACTGGTCGGTCGTGAGGGGGGCGAGCACGGGATCCGTGAAGGCGACGAGCCTGACGCGGGTCGCGGGGGAAGCGGGGGTGAGACGCAGGAGTCGCGTGATCGCGACGAGGAACGCCGGTGAGGTGCCGGTGAAGGCATGGGCGCGCACATTGCCTTCCGTGGCGTGGGTGCCGGTGGGGTCGGTACGGACCCAGGTGACGCCGTCGAGGGCGGCGCCGCGGACCTGCCAGCTCGCGGCGTGGAGTTCGAGGCGGATGGGGCGGCCGAGTTCGTCGATGGCCAGGTCGACGGAGCCGGCGTGTTCGCCGGAGGGGGTGGTCGTCTGTGAGACGTAGCGCCAGCCGGAAGGGCCGGGCGCGCAGTTGAAGTGCTCTTCACCGAGGGGGGTGTGATCGTGCGGATCATGGAGCGAATAGCGGCCGCGGGGCATGGGTCCTCGGGGTGCTTGCTGGGGCGATAGACGAGGCAGGCCCCCGGCACGGGGGTGCGGGGGCCTGCCTTTTCCTCTACGGGTGACCGGGTCGGGCGCGCGTCAGTGCACGGGCGCCGTCGGTCCCGGCATCAGTAGCGGTAGTGGTCCGGCTTGTAGGGGCCCTCGACCTCGACGCCGATGTAGGCGGCCTGCTCGGGGCGCAGGGTCGTGAGCTTCACGCCGAGGGCCGCGAGGTGGAGACGGGCGACCTTCTCGTCGAGGTGCTTGGGGAGCACGTAGACGTCGGTCGGGTACTCCTGCGGCTTGGTGAAGAGCTCGATCTGGGCCAGGGTCTGGTCCGCGAAGGAGTTCGACATCACGAAGGACGGGTGCCCGGTCGCGTTGCCGAGGTTCAGCAGACGGCCCTCGGAGAGGACGATCAGGACCTTGCCGTCGGGGAACTTCCAGGTGTGGACCTGCGGCTTGACCTCGTCCTTGACGATGCCCTCGATCTTGGCGAGGCCGGCCATGTCGATCTCGTTGTCGAAGTGGCCGATGTTCCCGACGATGGCCTGGTGCTTCATCTTGGCCATGTCGGAGGCCATGATGATGTCCTTGTTGCCGGTCGTGGTGATGAAGATGTCGGCCGTCTCGACGACGTCGTCCAGGGTCGCGACCTGGTAGCCGTCCATCGCCGCCTGGAGGGCGCAGATGGGGTCGATCTCGGTGACGATGACGCGGGCGCCCTGGCCGCGGAGGGACTCGGCACAGCCCTTGCCGACGTCGCCGTAGCCGAAGACGACCGCGGTCTTGCCGCCGATGAGGACATCGGTGGCGCGGTTGATGCCGTCGATCAGGGAGTGGCGGCAGCCGTACTTGTTGTCGAACTTCGACTTCGTGACGGCGTCGTTCACGTTGATCGCCGGGAAGAGGAGGGTACCGGCCTGGTGCATCTCGTACAGGCGGTGGACGCCGGTCGTGGTCTCCTCGGTCACGCCGCGGATCTCGGACGCCAGCTGGGTCCACTTCTGCGGGTTCTCGCCGAGGGTGCGGTTGAGGAGACGGAGGATGTGGCCGTACTCCTCGCTGTCCGCGGTGGACGGGTCCGGGGCGGAGCCGGCCTTCTCGAACTCGACACCCTTGTGGACGAGGAGGGTGGCGTCACCGCCGTCGTCCAGGATCATGTTCGGGCCGCCGGTGGGCGTGTTCGGCCAGGTCAGGGCCTGCTCCGTGCACCACCAGTACTCCTCCAGGGTCTCGCCCTTCCAGGCGAAGACCGGGACGCCGGCGGGGGCCTCGGGGGTGCCGTTCGGGCCGACGGCGATGGCCGCGGCGGCGTGGTCCTGGGTGGAGAAGATGTTGCAGGACGCCCAGCGGACCTCGGCGCCGAGGGCGACCAGGGTCTCGATGAGGACGGCGGTCTGCACGGTCATGTGCAGGGAGCCGGTGATGCGGGCGCCGGCGAGGGGCTGCTGCTCGGCGTACTCGCGTCGGATCGACATCAGGCCGGGCATCTCGTGCTCGGCGAGGGTGATCTCCTTGCGGCCGAAGGCGGCAAGGGACAGGTCGGCGACCTTGAAGTCCTGCTGGGTGGCGGCAGTCGTCATGACTGGGCTGCTCCTCGTGGATCGAGTTCGAGGGTCGGTAGGGCGCCTGACACCGCGATGTGGCGTGCGCGCGGGCATACGAATGCCCGGGTACTCCCGCGGTGCAGTCGTCGGAGGCCCTCTCTCCCTCGGCCGGTCCGTGCGGACCGCCCGACCGCCATCAGCAGCGACGTCTGGCTGGTCACGAATCTACACCGATCAGTGCGGCGACCCACAGTCCGCCTGGTACTGGGATCGGCCGGATTCGGCCTCGACAGGGGGTCGAGAGGGTGGATGGCCCCGAGGCGCGCGAAGGGCCCGGGGTCGTGGTGACCCCGGGCCCTTGTGGTGCGGGTCCAGGCATGGGGGCCGCTCGTCGTGGGTCGTGCCCGCCCTCCCCCGGACCTGCGGAACGACTGCCCGTGACAGGGCGGCCTGTCAGTGGCCCGGGCCGCCCGGGGACTTGGCCGGGTTGATGCCGGCCGCCGCGGCCGACTCGTTGTAGATGTCCGGCTCCAGGTAGATGACCCGGGCGATGGGGACGGCCGTGCGGATGCGCTCCTCCGCCGCGTTGATGGCCGCCGCGACCTGGGAGGCCGTCTCGTCGGTGCGGACGGCGATCTTGGCGGCGACGAGGAGCTCCTCGGGGCCGAGGTGGAGCGTGCGCATGTGGATGAGGCGGGTGACGGTCTCGCCGTCGACGACCGCGGCCTCGATCTTCTTCACGTCCTCGACGCCGGCGGACTCGCCGAGCAGCAGCGACTTGGTCTCGGCGGCGAGGACGATCGCGATCAGGATGAGCAGGACACCGATGCAGAGGGTGCCGATGCCGTCCCAGATGCCGTCGCCGGTCAGGAGGGCGAGGCCGACGCCGCCGAGGGCGAGGAACAGACCGACGAGCGCGCCGAGGTCCTCCAGGAGGACGACCGGGAGTTCGGGCGCCTTCGCGCGGCGCACGAACTCCTTCCAGGACTGGTTGCCGCGGATCGCGTTCGACTCCTTGATGGCCGTACGGAAGGAGAACGTCTCGGCGATGATCGCGAAGACGAGGACGCCGACCGGCCAGTACCAGGCCTCGATGGGGTGGGGGTGCTTGATCTTCTCGTAGCCCTCGTAGACGGCGAACATGCCACCGACCGAGAAGAGCACGATGGAGACGAGGAAGGCGTAGATGTACCGCTCGCGGCCGTAGCCGAAGGGGTGCTGCGGGGTCGCCTCCCGCTTGGCCTTCTTGCCGCCGAGGAGCAGGAGCCCCTGGTTGCCGGAGTCGGCGAGCGAGTGGACGCTCTCGGCCAGCATCGAGGACGAACCACTGAAGAGGAACGCCACGAACTTGGCTACCGCGATCGCGAGGTTCGCGGCGAGTGCCGCCACGATCGCCTTGGTTCCGCCTGACGCGCTCATGGGTGTACGTGTTCCCTTCGTCGGTGCTCCGGCTCTGTCGCCGCCATACGGCCGGTCATTGTTGCATCAGGCGACGACGGTGGCGCGAAACACCGTTCCCGTACCGGACAGTTCGGTCGTTTCACCCGCCGGTACGAAAACCGACTCGCCGGGCGCGAGGGTCACTTCGCCCGCCTTGGGCCGGCCCGCGACGGCGAGCAGGATCTGCGGGGTGCCGACGGTGATGTCGGTGGGCGCCGCGCCCTCCGCCCGTACGAAACGGGACAGGCGGAACTCGTCGATCGGGGTGTCGTAGACCTCTTCGCCCGTCGGGGACGCCTCGGGGCGCAGGACGGCCGGGTCGTTCGGCTCGAAGCGGACGACCCGCAGCAGCTCCGGGACGTCGACGTGCTTGGGGGTGAGTCCGCAGCGCAGCACGTTGTCGGAGTTGGCCATGATCTCGACGCCGAGGCCGTCGAGGTACGCATGCGGCACCCCGGCGCCGAGGAAGAGGGCTTCGCCGGGCTGGAGTTGGACCGGGTTGAGCAGCATGGCGGCGATGACGCCGGCGTCGCCCGGGAAGTGGTGGGCGAGGGTGGCGTACGGGGCGTGGGCGCCGCCCAGGCGGGTGGCGGCGGCCGCGGCCTCGGCGACGGTGTGCGCCATCTCGTCGTGGTCGGCGGTGAGCAGGGCGGTCATGACCTCGCGCAGCGCCGCCTCTTCGGGGTGGGCGTGCAGTAGGTCGACGTACGGCTTGAGGGAGTCGACGCCGAGTGCGTCGATGGTCTCGGCGGCCTCGATGGGGTCGCGGAAGCCGCACAGCCCGTTGAACGGCGTGAGGGCGCAGATCAGTTCGGGCTTGTGGTTGGCGTCCTTGTAGTTCCGGTGCGGCGCGTCGATGGGGACGCCGGCCGCCTGCTCGGCGGCGAATCCGGCTTTCGCCTGGTCGAGGTCGGGGTGGACCTGGAGCGAGAGCGGGGCGCCGGCGGCGAGCACCTTGAAGAGGAAGGGCAGGTGCGGGCCGAACTTCCCGACGGCCGGTGCGCCCAGTTCGCGTACGGGATCGGCGTCGATGACCTCGTTGAGCGGTCCGCGCTCCGTGCGGGACGGGGCGCCGGGGTGGGCGCCCATCCACATCTCGGCCTGGGGCTCACCGCTGGGGGTGGTGCCGAGCAGCTCCGGGATGGCGGTCGTGGAGCCCCAGGCGTAGGGGCGGACGGTGTTGACGAGGCGGTCCATCGAACGATTCCAGCTTTCCTCAGTGCGGGAGGTGGGTCGGCGGAGTGTCTCAGCGGGTGGTGTCCGTGGGGTGTCTCGGCGAGGTCTTCCGGGATACGGCCACGTACGGCGGGATGCGGCGGGACCGGGCGTCGTGGGTCAGTGCTGCGGGGTAATGCCGGCCGAGGCCAGGGCGAGGTAGACGGCGGCGAAGTCGGTGACGGCGAGCAGTTCCGCGAGGGTCTCCAGGTCTCCGCCCTCCTCCGGCTCCAGCTCGCTGATGGCCGTGCCGTGACTGAGCGCCAGTTCGCGGGCGGCGGGCGCAGCGGT
This sequence comes from Streptomyces sp. NPDC059567, assembly GCF_042735655.1. Lineage (NCBI taxonomy): Bacteria > Bacillati > Actinomycetota > Actinomycetes > Kitasatosporales > Streptomycetaceae > Streptomyces > Streptomyces sp. NPDC059567. The sequence continues at coordinate 7,620 of NZ_JBHWBS010000093.1, forward strand.
CAGACCGCCGGCGTCGGCCGGGCGGTCGCGCAGCAGGACGACCCTGGCGCGCAGGGCCTGGGCCTCGTCGACGCGGTCGCGGAAGAAGTCGTCGGGGTCGGCGCCCGCGGCGTAGTCGCCGGCGAGCAGCACGCCGTGGGCGGGCAGCGCCTCGGGCAGTTCGGCGGCGAGCGCGGGCAGTCCGGCCAGCTCGGCGAGGACGGCGGCGAACCGGCGGCCGACGGGGCCCGCGGCATCGCCCTCGGTCCAGATCAGCGGCAGCGAGTCGGCGAGTTCGGCGGCGAGCGTCTTGGCCGGGTTGCTGTACGTGGCGATGGCCGGCCCGCAGCGTTCGGCCGTGCGGTCCAGGCGGTCGGCGACCTTCTCCAGCGTCTCGGACGGCGCTTCGACGAGGCCGACCCGGTCGAGGAGCGCGAGCAGCGGGGTGAAAAGCGCCCACAGGGAGCCGGGTCCGGCCGCCAGCCGCTCCTCGTACTCCTCGGCGCTCTCGTGCGGGGCCATCGCCATGGGCACGAGCAGTCCGCGGGGGCCGCTGACGGCCTCGGCGAGGGGGGTGTTCCTGGGGGCGACGGCGACGACCGTGATGCCGCGGCGGTACGCCTGCTCGACGAGGAGGGCGAGTCCGGGTTCGGAGCCGTCGGTCGTCGGGATCAGGAGCAGATCCACGGAGCCGGCCCAGCCGGGGAGGGCCCAGCGCAGGGCGCCCGCGGCGGGGGCGACGCCGGTGGGCTGGAGGCGGATGACGGGTGCGGAGGCGCCGGCGAGGGCGCCGACCAGGTCGGCGACGCCGGCGGCCGCGGTGCCGGGGCCCGCGACGAGGACGGAGCGGGGCCGCCCCTCCGGGCTGAGTTCGTCGATGCCGGCCTCGGCGGCGTGCCGGGCGGCGGTCCGTACCCGCGCGCCTGCCTCGGCGGCGCCGCGGAGCAGGCCGCGGCGGTCGGCGAGGGCGAGGGCGTCCGGTGCGTCGAGGAGGGTCTCGTCCAGCATGGGGCCTCCGGGGGCGGGGCGGGGCGGTGCGGGTGCGGCCGGTGATGTGCGCCCGGCCGTCGGCCGGGTCCTGGTTCCCTACCCGCCCCACCGGGGTTCGGATCTTCCCGAGGGTGGGCGGCGCCGGCCTTACGCCGGGCGGCGGGCCTCGTCGACCAGGAGGACGGGGATGCCGTCGCGGACCGGGTAGGCCAGGCCGCAGTCGTCACCCGTGCAGATCAGCTCGGGGGTCTCGGCCGCCGTGCGGTCGTTCAGCGGCGCGTGGCACGCCGGGCAGGCCAGGATCTCCAGGAGGCCGGCTTCGAGCGGCATGAGGTTTCCCTTCGAACAAACGGTGGTGGTGCTGCCCTTTGGGCCAGGTCAGCCTACCGCCGGGGAACGGGCCGCGCGGCTCGGCCGCCCGGCCCGTCGCCCGGGGGAGAGGGTGTCAGCCCGTCGCGCGGATGAGGGCGAGCACCTCGTCGCGGACCTTGGCCATGGTGGCCTCGTCGCGGGCCTCGACGTTCAGGCGGAGCAGCGGCTCGGTGTTGGAGGGGCGCAGGTTGAACCACCAGTCGTCCGCCGACACCGTCAGGCCGTCGAGCTCGTCGAGGGTGACGCCGTCCTGGTCCGCGTACGTCGCCTTGACCGCGGCGGTGCGGCCGGCCTGGTCGGCGACCGTGGAGTTGATCTCGCCGGAGCCCGCGTAGCGGTCGTACGACGCGACCAGCTCCGAAAGCGTGCCGTCCTGGCCGCCGAGGGCGGCGAGCACGTGGAGCGCGGCGAGCATCCCCGTATCGGCGTTCCAGAAGTCCTTGAAGTAGTAGTGCGCGGAGTGCTCGCCGCCGAAGATCGCGCCCGTCTTCGCCATCTCCTCCTTGATGAAGGAGTGGCCGACACGGGTACGGACCGGCGAGCCGCCCTTCTCGCGCACGACCTCGGGGACGGACCAGGAGGTGATCAGGTTGTGGATGATCGTGCCGCCGGGGGTCTTGGCCAGCTCGCGGGCGGCGACCAGGGCCGTGATCGCGGACGGGGAGACCGCCTCGCCGCGCTCGTCGACGACGAAGCAGCGGTCGGCGTCGCCGTCGAAGGCGAGGCCGAGGTCGGCGCCCTCGGCCCTGACGCGGGCCTGGAGGTCGACGATGTTCGCCGGGTCGAGGGGGTTGGCCTCGTGGTTCGGGAAGGTGCCGTCCAGCTCGAAGTACATCGGTACGAGGTCCAGCGGGAGACCCGCGAAGACGGTGGGGACGGTGTGGCCGCCCATGCCGTTGCCCGCGTCCACGACGACCTTGAGGGGGCGGATCGCGGTGAGGTCGACCAGGCCCTTCAGGTGGGCCGCGTAGTCCTTCAGCGTGTCCCGCTCGGTGATGGTGCCGGTGGTGGGGGCGGCCGCCGGGGCGCCCTCCTGCGACCAGCGCTCCACCATGACGCGGATCTCGGAGAGGCCGGTGTCCTGGCCGACGGGCGCGGCGCCGGCGCGGCACATCTTGATGCCGTTGTACTGCGCCGGGTTGTGCGAGGCCGTGAACATCGCGCCCGGCAGGTCGAGGCTGCCGGAGGCGAAGTACAGCTGGTCCGTGGAGCAGAGCCCGATCAGGGTGACATCGGCGCCGAGGCGGGCCGCGCCACGGGCGAAGGCGCCCGAGAGGCCCGGCGACGAGGGCCGCATGTCGTGGCCGACGACGATCGCGTCCGCACCGGTCACCCGGACGAACGCGGCGCCGAACAGCTCGGCGAGCGTCTCGTCCCACTGATCCGGCACCACCCCGCGGACGTCGTACGCCTTCACGATCTGCGACAGATCAGCAGCCACGGAACAACCCTCCTGAAACCTCGAACCTCGGCACGCGTGTGCGGCGCGTGTGCCACGCGTGTACGGCGTGTGCGGATGCCCAACCTACCGGGGCCCGCCGAGGGGAGGGCAGAGCGCCTTGCCGGGCGGGAGCCGCACGGGGGTCCGGCGCGGGCTGTCGGGAGAGGGGTCTCGCTCAGGCTGCCCGGAGCGGGGAGCCGCGCTCAGGAGTCCGGGGAGCGGAGGACGCGGAGGTGGCCGCGGCGGCCGACCTCCACCGGGTCGCCGCCTCGGCCGCCGCCCTTGCCGCCGGCCTCGGCCGTGCGCTGCTGGGGGCGTGCCGCTTCCCGTACCGCGTTGGCGAGGGCTTCGAGGTCGTCGCCGCTCGGGCGGGCCGGGGCGGAGGGGTCGGAGAGCCGCACGACCTCCCAGCCGCGCGGCGCGGTGAGGCGCTCGCTGTGTTCGGCACACAGGTCGTAGCAGTGGGGCTCGGCGTAGGTGGCGAGCGGGCCGAGGACCGCAGTCGAGTCGGCATAGACGTACGTCAGTGTCGCGACGGCAGGGCGGCCGCACGCGGTGCGCGAACAGCGACGTACAGGGCTCACGACGTTGGACGGTACCGCACTCTTGAGCGGGCCGCGACGACTCTCCACCAGGTCACTCCACCGTGTCGCGGTGTGACGTCGGACACGGGCCCGCTTCGGGCGGCCGTCCTGACCTGCGCGTAAGGAGGGGAACGGGGGTGGGGACGGTCGTCGATCCGGACAACGGTCGACAGGAATCCGGTCAACCACGGCCAGATGGCCGATCGCGGGAGCCCATGGAATCGCGCTCGCGCCTGGCCGGAACGTTCAACTAACGACAGCCCGGGTCCGGCGCGCGGCGAGGAGGTCCGTGTGCGCCACGGTCGACGGGCACCGAGGAGAGTTACGCTGCGTCAGTGATGGACAGTCCTGTGCCGCCGAACCCCTCGTCCCCTCCGCCCGAGCCCGATGCGGCGGAGTCCCGTCCGGTTCCGGTGGAGCCGCGGACGCGCCGGCGCGACCGGCACGGCCGCGGTATGCGCGGGCCGGTGCCGCCGCCGCCGGTTGCGGTGTCGGCGACCCCGGCCGACACGATCCGCGATATAGTCCTTGAATC
>NZ_JBHWBS010000093.1:11530-31509 GCF_042735655.1 Streptomyces sp. NPDC059567
GGGGTGCGTGCGGGGGCGCGCGCGGGCGCGGCGCGCGCGCGGGCCGCGCCCCGCGGCGGGTCGCGGCGCGCCCCCCCCCCCCCCCCCGCCGCAGGTGCCGTTGTCCGCGACCCGGGCCGACACGTTCCGCGATCTCGTCCTGGACTCGGTGGAGCGCCTGGAACGGCGCTGGCCGCAGCTGGCGGACGTCGAGTTCATGGTCCTCGACGTACCGCCCTCGGTGCCGGGCGAGTCGGTGCCTCTGGGCGGGGCCGCGCCCGCGGAGAAGGACGGGCCCGCCCGGATCGTCGTCTACCGGCGACCGGTCGAGATCCGCTCGAAGAACCGTGACGAACGGGCGCTGCTCGTCCACGAGGTCGTGGTGGAGCAGGTGGCCGAGCTTCTGGGGCTCTCCCCCGAGTCGGTCGATCCCCGATACGGGCAGGACTGACCCCTTCGGGGGAACGCCGACCACCTTCGGGGGAACGCCGGCGCCCCTTGCCGGTCGCCCGGCCGTCGGGGGTCTTCCCGGTCGCCCGGCCGTCGGGGGTCTTCCCGGTCGCCCGGCCGTCGGGGGTCTTCCCGGTCGCCCGGCCGTCGGTGGCCTTCCGGGTCGTACGACGTCGGTGACCCGGCCTCGGTCGTCCAGGCGTCAGTCGTACGACGACGGTCGTCCGGGCTTTCAGTCGTCCAGGACCGAGAGGTCCTGCTTCGCCCTCGGGACCTGCACCATGCCCCGGTCGTCCGCCAGGGTCTGGATCGTGAACATGGGGATGCCGTCCTGCGGGAGCGCCAGGGCGCGGGCGGCGTGGACCGGCCCTCCGCCCGCGACGGGTTCGACCGTCAGTGCGTAGGAGCCCTTCAGGCCGGCCGGGACGACGTCGGTCACCTTCGTCGTCGTGCCCGCCTTGACCGTGACGGTCTTGGAGACCGTCGTGCCGCCCTCCGTACCCGCCGATGCCGTGACCTTGACCTGGGCCGCGGCGCCGGGCGCCGTGAGGGTGAGGGTCGAGCCGGCCGCGCGGTTGTCGGCGACGGTGGCGCGGGCGGTGATCGCCGCGGTAGCGGGGACGAAGGCGACCTCCTGCTTGTCGCCCTTGCCGCGCACGACGCGCAGCGCGGCCACGAACGGGGTGGCCTTCTTCGGGTCCGAGGGGGTGAGGAGCAGGGCTCCCGTCTCGCCCCGGGTCAGGTCGGGGAGGTCGACGGACGCGGTCATGCCCGACTTCACGTGCAGGGACTGCGCGCTCGCCGGGACGATCGTGCCGTTCTCGCCGACCAGCTGGATCTTCAGCTCCGCGTCGTCGTCGCCCGGCGCGTACGCCACCAGGCGCACCGAGGTCGCGTCGGACGGGATGCCGGGCAGGACGGCGGTGCCGGCCGGGTCGGCCGAGGCGGGCAGCCAGTCGCTGCCGAGCTTGTCGTCGGCGGAGCCGATGACCGCGCCGACGCGCCCGCTGCGGGTCGTCACATGGACGGTCACGTCCGTCTTCGGGGCCTCACCGGTGAGGGTGGAGAGCAGGACGGGGACGCTGGAGTGGGCCGGGACGGGGATGCCCTCGGTCAGCTGCGACTTGAGCGCGCCCTCGGGGCCGTACAGCTCGATGTCGGCGACGGCGGCGGTGTCGTCGGGGTTGGTGAGGTGGACGTAGTCCTGGCGCTCCTTGGCCGTGGAGGCGGCCGGGAACCAGAAGTCGGTGTCGGGGGCGGAGCAGGCGACGCCGAGCAGTCCGCGTGAGCCGCCGGCCGGGACCACGGTGGTCTGCTGGACCGTCCAGCCGGGAGCGAGGGCTCCGGTCGCCGCGCCGGTGAGGGCGGGTGCGGCGCCGCCGTTGGCCTCGGCGCCGACGGGCTTGCCCGGCTCGGTGACGGTTCCCGGAGCCTTGGCGGTGGGCTTCTTCGCCGGCGTGCCGCCGGGGGTGGCGGCGAGCGGGGCGGGCTTCAGCTCGGCCTTGGCGGCGGTGTCGCCCTTGGCGGCCGCGCCGACGGCGCCCTTTCCGGCCGGGGTGTACGAGGTGTAGTCCGTCTCGGCGACTTCGGAGGTGCTGGGCGCGGGGCACAGCAGGCTGGAGCGTTCGACCGGCATCGGTCCCGTGGCGACCGGCGGGACCTTGACGGTGCCGTCGGGCGCGGTCAGGGCGGCGAAGCCGGTGACGGCGGCGAGGGTGGTGGCGACCGCGATCAGGGAGAGGGTGGTGCGCTTCACTGGTTGCTGCTCCCGTCGGGACGCTGCTCGGTCTCGTAGCCGTAGGTGTACGGGTCGTACTGCTGCTGTTCCTCGTACGGCTGCTGCGGCTGTTCGTACCCCTGCTGCTGGTACGGGTCGTACTGCTGCTGCTCGTACGACTGGTCGTACTGCTGCGGATACTGCTGCTGGTACGGGTCGGCCGCGTACTCCGTGTAGTAGCCCTGCTGGGCGTACTCCTCCTGCTGCTGTTGCTGCTGGGCGTAGGCCGGGTCGTACTGGCCGTCCCAGTCGGCGGCGTACGTCTGTTCCTGGGGAACCGGCACGGGCTCCTGCTCGGGAGCCGCTTCCTCGGTCGCCGTGGCAGCGGCCTCCGCCTCGGCCGCGGCGCGCAGTCGACGGGCGCGGCGGCCGTCGCCCTCCATCGCCTGGGCGGGGATGGCGACCTCTTCCTCGGGCAGGTCGTCGTCGATCTCACGGCGGCGCCCGGGCAGGGCGAGGACGAGCAGGACGACGGCGAGGCCGACCTGGGCCCAGATCCACAGGGTGTGGGTGAGCGGCTGGTCGTAGGTGAGGTCGAGCTTGCCGCCCTCGGCGGGGAGTTCGAAGCCCTGGGCCCAGCCGTCGACGGTGGTCTTCTTCAGGTCCTTGCCGTCGAGGGTGGCGGTCCAGCCCTCGTCGGCGCGGTCGGCGATGCGCAGGACGCGGCCGGCGGTGCCGGACGGGATCTTCGTGTGCGCCTCGACGGGGCCGGCGGCGACCGCGATCGGCTTGACCGACTCCTCGGTGGCCTTCGCCGGGTCGGCGGTCTTCGCCGCGGGGACGATGGTGGCGCGGGCGACCACGCGCTCGCGGTCGACGCTCCAGAGCGCGCTGCCGTCGAGCTGGCTGAGCCGGCTGAGGCCGGGGGTGGCGTCGAGGACGCGGCTCATCTGGCGCGGGGCCCCGTCGCGTACGAGGACGTAGCGGATCGCGAAGCCGCTGAGCTCCTGGGTCTGGTCGGCTCCGGAGCCGGCCACCAGGTGCGCGACGACCTTGTCCAGGCGCGGGTCGTCGTCGGCCGCGGCGGCCAGTTCGGCATCGCCGAGGCGGCCGCCGGAGCCGCGGACCAGGGTGTACTCGACCTCGTCGGGCGAGGTGCCGCCGAGGACGAGGGTGCGGGGCTGGTCGGGGTTGTTGCTCTCCTCGGCGACGAACGCCGGGACCTGGACGGGGTCGCGCCGGGTCAGCGGGCCGTCGGCTCCACCGATCATCCAGCCGGCGGCGGCCACGACGGGACCGAGCGCGGCGGCGAAGGCGATGAGCGCGGCGACGGGCTGGCGCCAGCCGAAGCCGTGGGCGGCGACGCGGGTGCGTCCGCCCTCGGCGCCGATCATGCCGGCGGCGAGCAGTGCGGCGCCGTAGACGAGGGTGGCGGGTCCGGCCCAGCCGGTGTCCCCGGCGCCGTTGGAGATCACGGCGAAGAGGAGTCCGGCGAGGGCGGCGGCCCAGGCGACGCGGACGGCGAACTGGCGCTCCTCGCGCAGCAGCGCGGCCAGGGCGGCGAGCACGATGCCGACGAGGAGGAGGCCGCCGGTGGTGCCGGGGCCGCCGGGGCTGATCCCGAGCAGGTCGAGCGCGGAGGCCGTGCCCGTGCGGATGTCGAGGCCGGCCTCGCGCAGGAAGGCGGAGGGGCTGGTCAGGAGGGAGAGCGACCAGGGGGCCAGGACGAGGACCGGGGTGCCGACGGCGGCGAGGAAGCGCAGTCCGTACGCCGTGATGTCGGAGCGGCGCAGGGCGAGGACGCCGAGACCGAGGACGACGGCGAGCGGCCAGACGATCGGGGTGAACGCCGTCGCGAAGGTCAGCAGGAAGGTGTACGCCCAGGTCGCGCGCCAGCTGCCGCGGCCCTGACCGGTCAGTCCGTGGGCGGCGACGGCGGCGCGGGCGATGAGCGGGAGCAGGATCGCGAGGACGGCGGTGCCGAGGCGGCCGGCGGCGAGCGCTCCGGTGGCGGCGGGCAGGAAGGCGTAGGCGATGGCGCCCCAGGCGCGCAGCAGCCGGGACTCGACGATCGGGCGCGCGGCGAAGTAGGCGGTGAAGCCGGCGAGCGGGACCGAGCAGACAAGCAGCACGGTGAGCGCGAAGGAGGTGGAGCCGAGGAAGAGCGCGGAGAGCGCGGCCAGGACGGCGAGGTAGGGCGGCGCGGTCTGGGTGCCGCCGGTGCCGAGGGCGTGCCAGCTGTCCGCGTACCGCCCCCACAGCTCGGAGACGGAGTCGGGGGCCGGGAGCAGGGCGCCGCCGGCGAGCGAGCCGCCGCCGAACAGGCCGCGGCAGGCCACCACGGAGACGAGCAGGAGCAGTGCGAAGAGGACCGGTCCGGGCTTGCGGGCGATCTTCTTCAACCGGGCGAACTGCTCGATCTCCAGGAAGTCGGCGTCGTCGCCGCCGGGCCCGGATTCGACGACTCCGTGGCGGGAGCCACCGGAATCGGCGTCGGAGCCGCCGAAGTTCGCGACGATCTGTTCGGCGGTGGCGCGGACGGTGGCGCCGGGCGGCGGGAAGAGCGGGCGCAGTTCGCTCGCGGCGACGGCGGGGTTCTTGCGGCGTTTACGGGCGGCGAGGATCCGCTCGGGGCGCAGCAGGGTGGCGAAGAGGCCCATGACCTCGTCGACGGCCTGGCCGGGCACCTTGCCGACGAGGTAGGCGAGGGTGCGCAGCAGGGTGCCGAGGATCAGCCGGATCAGTACGTAGGGCAGGGCGGCGCCGCGGGCGTTGGCGAGCAGCGTGTAGACGGCGCCGGCCTTGTCGACGCGGTGCGGGTTGGCGACCGAGCGGCCGGCGCAGTCGACGGTGCGGCGTTCGCGGGCGGAGGCCTCGGCGTGGCGCAGGACGGCGTCGGGGGCGACGAGGACGCGGTGGCCGGCGGAGTGGGCGCGCCAGCACAGGTCGACGTCGTCGCGCATCAGGGGCAGGCGGCGGTCGAAGCCGCCGAGCTCCTCGAAGACGTCCCGGCGGATGAGCATTCCGGCGCTGGAGACGGAGAGGACGGAGCGGACCTGGTCGTGCTGGCCCTGGTCCTGCTCGCGGCGGTCGAGTCCGGTCCAGCGGCGGCCACTGCGGGCGATGGAGACACCGGCTTCGAGGAGCTGCTTGCGGTCGTACCAGCCGCGCAGCTTGGGGCCGATGACGGCGGCGTACGCGTCCGAGTCGGCGACGCGCAGCAGTTCGGTGAGCGCGTCGGGCTCGGGGGCGCAGTCGTCGTGGAGCAGCCAGAGCCACTGCACGGGCTCGCCGTGCGGGAGTTCGGGCAGGTCGTAGGCGTCGTCGCTCCACGTCCTGCTGACCGGGTCCCAGCCGCTGGGGCGCTTCAGATAGGTGAGGTCCTCGGGGCCGAGCACGGGGGCGGTGCGGGCGGCCTCCTCGACGGCGGCACCGAATCCGGTGCGGCGGGCGAGGTGCAGGACGCGGTCGGCGCCGATCGCGTCGGTCAGCAGCTGTGCGGAGTCGTCGGCGCTGCCGGTGTCGGCGGCGACGACGTTCTGCACGGGGCGTTCCTGGGCGAGCAGCCCGGCGAGGGCGTCCGGCAGCCAGCGGGCGCCGTCGTGGGCGACGAGCACGGCGGTGACGACGTGTCGCGGGAACTCAGGAGTTGAGGACATCGAGGTACGGGCCCTCCGGCCGGGGGTCGCCCGCAGGGGGCGTGGGTACGTCTCGGACGGGGCCCCACACTAACGGCTGTCAAAGAGGACGGTCCGCCGCCTGTGGACAGAGCACAGGGGGCGGACCGTTCGTTGTGTACAGGTGTGAGCGGTTTGACGCGTGGGCGCGGGTCGGGGCGCCGGTCAGACCGCGGCCTTCTTCAGGCGGCGGCGTTCGCGCTCGGACAGGCCGCCCCAGATGCCGAATCGTTCGTCGTTCTGCAGGGCGTATTCGAGGCATTCGGAGCGGACCTCACAGGCGAGGCAGACCTTCTTGGCCTCGCGGGTCGAGCCGCCCTTCTCGGGGAAGAAGGACTCGGGATCGGTCTGGGCGCACAGTGCGCGCTCCTGCCAGCCGAGTTCCTCGTCCGCGTCCTCGACCAGCAGTTCCTGGAACAACTCGGTCATGTGCGCCCCTCGTCCGTCTTTGCGTCCCCGTGATGTTGCCGTTACCGATTTCGGCCGAACGACACGAGTGAAATTACAAGTTCGTGCTCTGTGCGAGTCAAGCCGGAATCTGCTATTGGGCCCGGTATTCACTCTGCGGAACCAAGGTTATGCGGAAAGTGTTCAAATCACCAAAAACGCGACACATGCCACCGGCCTGTCCGCTCCGCTCCCCCTCTCATGAAGGGAGACGCCCCAGACATGGATCTTGTTGCGATCCAGCCACGGAAGCGATCCGGATCACAGTCTGATCACGGGACCCCAGCCGCGTTTACGGGAACGGATGTTGCGCCATGTCTCCCGCTCAGCGACTGAACAAACCTTTCTCCGGGCGCTGTAACCGGATGAGGTGAAACATTACCCCCAAAACGGGCATTGGGTTGACAGTCGGGTGGCTCGCCCGTCACCTTTGATGCCATGCCAGCGACCTCAGCGACCGCCGCGACCCACGCCCGTGGGTACCGCCGCGCTGTCCAGGCGCGCTGTTGCTGTTGCTGTTCCAGCTGTTGATGCCCCAGAGCTCCAGCGTCTTCTCCGCTTTCTCCTTGCGACACCCTCCCCGGACTCCGTCCGTGGGGACCCCCAGCACTGACTTCTGTTTCTGCCGAGGACCACCGCACCCATGAACAGCGACAGCGACCTTCAGATCGCCGGCGACATCCTTGAGGTCCCGCACCTCCTGCAGCCCGCCCGCGAGCACCCCGCCACCGTGGCCGAGTTCGCCGGCCTCGCCCGCTCCATCGCCGCCGACCGCGCGCAGTGGGCCCCCTACGTCGAGTACGACGCCACCACCCGCTGGTACCACCGGCTGCGCACCGGCCCCGGCTACGAGGTCTGGCTGCTCTCCTGGGTGCCCGGCCAGGGCAGCGGACTCCACGACCACGGCCGCTCCTCCGGCGTACTGACCGTCCTCGAAGGGGAGTTGACGGAGCGCACGGACCGGGGCGTACGGACGCTCACGGGAGGCGCGCAGCGCGTCTTCGCACCGGGGTACGTCCACGAGGTCGTCAACGACTCCCTCGAACCGGCGGTCAGCCTGCACGTCTACTACCCCGGTCTCACCGACATGCCGATGCACGAATCTCTCCAGGCGCAGTGCGCCCCGGCGACCCACGGTGTCGTCACCGCCTGACAGGCCCTCCCGTCACCCGGCCACCACCCCTCAAAGGATCAGGCCGCGCCTGACAGACTGTCCGCATGCGCATTGTGGTTCTGGCCGGTGGCATCGGTGGTGCCCGCTTCCTTCGCGGCCTCAAGCAGGCCGCGCCCGACGCGGAGATCACGGTCGTCGGCAACACCGGTGACGACATCCATCTCTTCGGACTGAAGGTCTGCCCGGACCTCGACACGGTGATGTACACCCTCGGCGGTGGCATCAACGAGGAGCAGGGCTGGGGCCGTGAGGACGAGTCCTTCACGGTGAAGGAGGAGCTCGCGGCGTACGGCGTCGGCCCGGAGTGGTTCGGCCTCGGCGACCGGGACTTCGCGACCCACATCGTCCGCACGCAGATGCTGGGCGCCGGATACCCGCTCAGCGCCGTCACCGAGGCGCTGTGCGCCCGCTGGCAGCCGGGCGTGCGCCTGCTCCCGATGTCCGACGACCGCGTCGAGACCCATGTCGCCATCGAGGTGGACGGCGAGTCCCGGGCCGTGCACTTCCAGGAGTACTGGGTGAAGCTGCGGGCGTCCGTGGACGCGCAGGCCGTCGTCGCGGTCGGCGCGGAGGCCGCGAAGCCGGCCCCCGGTGTCCTGGAGGCCATCGCGGAGGCGGACGTCATCCTCTTCCCGCCGTCCAACCCGGTCGTGTCGGTCGGCACGATCCTGGCCGTACCGGGCATCCGCGAGGCGATCGCCGAGGCGGACGTGCCGGTGGTCGGCCTCTCCCCCATCGTCGGCGACGCGCCCGTGCGGGGCATGGCCGACAAGGTTCTCGCGGCGGTGGGCGTCGAGTCCACGGCCTCGGCGGTGGCCGAGCACTACGGCTCGGGGCTCCTCGACGGCTGGCTGGTCGACACCGTCGACGCGGGCACGGTCGAGAACGTCGAGGCGGCGGGCATCCGCTGCCGGGCGGTGCCGCTGATGATGACGGACCTGGACGCGACGGCCGCGATGGCGCGCGAGGCGCTGACGCTGGCGGAAGAGCTCCGCGGATGACGGGCGGGTCAGGCGCGGGGGCTCGGGGAGCGAGGACCGGGAGCGGGCCCCGCACCGAAGGCGTCGCGCCCACCCTCCCCCGGCCTCCGGCGGGGGGGACCCCCGGCCCCGTCGGAGCGTTCGCCCACGACGGAGCCGACGACGCGGCCCGCGCCCAGGCGCGGTACGAAGTGTGGGCGCTGCCCGGGCTGCCCGAGGTGAAGGCCGGGGACGATCTCGCCAAGCTGATCGCGTCCGCCTCCCCCGGTCTCCAGGACGGAGACGTCCTGATCGTCACGTCCAAGATCGTGAGCAAGGCCGAGGGGCGGGTGATCGCCGCCGACGACCGGGAGGAGGCGATCGACGCCGAGACGGTACGGGTGGTGGCGCGCCGCGGCACCCTGCGGATCGTCGAGAACCGGCAGGGTCTGGTCATGGCCGCGGCCGGGGTCGACGCCTCCAACACCCCCGCCGGAACGGTGCTGCTGCTGCCCGTCGACCCGGACGCCTCGGCCCGCGCCATCCGCGAGGGGCTGCGGGACACGCTCGGCGTCGACGTCGGTGTCGTCGTCACGGACACCTTCGGGCGGCCCTGGCGCAGCGGTCTGACCGACGTGGCCATCGGCGCGGCCGGCGTGCGCGTCCTCGACGACCTGCGCGGCGGCACGGACGCGTACGGCAATCCGCTCAGCGCGACCGTCGTCGCCACCGCCGACGAACTCGCCGCCGCGGGCGACCTGGTGAAGGGCAAGGCGAACGGACGGCCGGTCGCCGTCGTCCGGGGTCTGCCGCACGTGGTGGACGGTTCCTTCGACGAGGGCGCCCGGGCTCTGGTGCGCGGCGCCGCCGACGACATGTTCCGGCTCGGGACCTCGGAGGCCGTGCGGGAGGCGGTGACCCTGCGGCGTACCGTCCGGGAGTTCACCGACGAGCCGGTGGACCCGGGCGCGGTACGGCGTGCCGTCTCCGCGGCCGTCACGGCTCCGGCGCCGCACCACACCACGCCGTGGCGGTTCGTCCTCCTGGAATCGCCCGAGTCGCGGCTGCGGCTCCTCGACGCGATGCGGGAGGCCTGGATCGCGGACCTGCGGCGGGACGGCAAGTCGGAGGAGTCCATCGCCAAGCGCGTGCGCCGCGGCGATGTGCTGCGCAACGCCCCGTATCTGGTGGTGCCGTGCCTGGTGATGGACGGCTCGCACCACTACGGCGACCCGCGCAGGGACTCCGCGGAGCGGGAGATGTTCGTGGTCGCGGCGGGCGCGGGCGTACAGAACTTCCTGGTGGCGCTGGCCGGCGAGCGGCTCGGCTCGGCGTGGGTGTCCTCGACGATGTTCTGCCGTGATGTCGTACGCGAGGTCCTCGGGCTGCCGGAGGACTGGGACCCGATGGGCGCGGTGGCGGTCGGACACCCGGCGGCGCCGCCGAAGGACCGGCCGGCACGGCAGGCGGGGCAGTTCATCGAGGTGCGCTGAAGCCCTCCCGGTGACCGCTCCGAGCGTCAGAGCGCCGCGATGTTCCCGGGGGTCATCCGGGGCGCGCGGCGCGGGGGGACGCGGCCGCTGAGGAGGATCAGGCGGGCCGCGCGGTGGCGCTGTCCTGCGTAGGGGGTGAGCAGTTCGAGCATGGCCGCGTCGTCGGTCGTGCGGTCGCCCGCGAGCGCGTAGCCGACGATGCCGGGCAGGTGGAGGTCGCCGACGGTGACCGCGTCCGGGGCGCCGTTGCTGCGCTGGATCGTCTCGGCTGAGGTCCAGGGTCCGATCCCGGGGATCAACTCCAGGCGCTGCTGGGCCTGTTCGGGCTCCATCGCGGCGGCCTCCTCCATCCGGCGGGCGACCCTCGCCGCGCGCAGGATCGTGGCGGCGCGCTTGTCGTCGACGCCGGCGCGGTGCCACTCCCAGGACGGGATCCGGACCCAGGTGGGGGCGTCGGGCATGACGTGCATCCCGTCCGGGGCGGGGCCGGGGGCGGGCTCGCCGTACTTCCGTACGAGCAGACGCCACGCGCGGTACGCCTCGTCGGTGGTGACCTTCTGCTCCAGGATCGACGGGATCAGCGACTCCATGACCAGGCCCGTGCGGGTCAGCCGGAGGCCGGAACGGCGGCGGTGGGTCGCGGCGAGGAGACGGTGGCGGGGGACGAAGGCGGCGGGGTCGTCGTCGGCGCCGAGGAGTCGGGGCAGACCGTCCATGAGCCAGTCGCCGCCCGGGCCCCATGCCTCGGCCTCGACGGCTCCGGCGCGGACGGCGACGCGGAGCGTGCCGGGGCCTTCGGGGGTACGGCTGGCCCGCCAGACGGAGCCGTCGGGGGTCGTACGGAACGTGGGGTCGGCGGGGCCGCGCCGGAGGGGGCCGAGGGTGAGGCCGAGGTCGACGGCGTCGGAGGCGGGGGCCTCCGGGGCGGGGCCGGGTACGGGGACGTGGCCGCCGCGCACGGTGGTGCGGGTCGTGGGGGTGCGGGGTGGGAAGCGGCCGGCCATGTCTATGAGCGTATCCGGCCCCCGCGGCGGGCGGACCTGACAAGGCACCGCCCCCGTGGTCGCCGGACGCACGGGGGCGGACGCGCCCACAAAGGCGCCGTCCGTTGTGCCCACCCTCCCCCGGACTCCGTCCGGGGGACCCCCATCGCCCCAGCGGAACGTATGCCCGCAACGGCAGGGGCGGCGTTACTGGTCCGACGAGAAGCGGACCGTGCCCGCCGGGAGGACCGCGTTGCACCAGATGCGGATGCCATCGCGGAGTTCGTTGTCCGGGCCCACGTGGGCGCCGTCGCCGATGACCGCGCCCGTGAGGACCGTACGCGCGCCGATCCTGGCGCCCGCGCCGATCAGGGAGTCCGTGATCACCGCGCCCGGTTCGACCACCGCGTCCGCGTGGACCGTCGAGCCCGTGATCCGGGCGCCCGCGCCGACCACCGCGCCGTCGCCGACCACGGTGCCGCCCGTGAGCTTGGCGTCGCGTGCGACACGGGCCGTCGGCAGGACCAGGCGGTCACCGCAGCGGCCCGGCACCGCCGGGGACGGGGCGCGGCCGAGGACCAGGTCGGCGGAGCCGCGGACGAACGCCTGCGGGGTGCCGAGGTCGAGCCAGTACGTGGAGTCGACCAGGCCCTGGAGATGCGCGCCGGAGGCCAGCAGTTCGGGGAAGGTCTCCCGCTCGACCGAGACGGGGCGGCCCGCCGGAATCGTGTCGATGACGGAGCGGCGGAAGACATAGGCCCCCGCGTTGATCTGGTCGGTGACGATCTCCTCCGGAGTCTGCGGCTTCTCCAGGAAGGCCGTGACCCGGCCGGTCGGGTCCGTCGGGACCAGGCCGAACGCCCTCGGGTCGTCGACCCGGGTGAGGTGCAGGGAGACGTCCGCCCCCGAGTCGGCGTGCGTGGCGACCAGGGCCCGGATGTCCAGGCCCGTGAGGATGTCGCCGTTGAAGACGAGGACCGGGTCGTCGGCGCCCGAGTGGAGGCGCGAGGCGACGTTCCGGATCGCGCCTCCCGTACCGAGCGGCTCCTCCTCGGTGACGTACTCCAGGCTGAGCCCCAGCGCCGAGCCGTCCCCGAAGTGCGGTTCGAAGACCTCGGCCAGGTACGACGTGGCGAGCACCACATGCGTGACACCCGCTGCCCTGGCCCGCGCCAGCTGGTGCGTCAGGAAGGGAACGCCGGCCGCCGGAACCATCGGCTTCGGCGTGTTGACCGTCAGGGGCCGCAACCGCGTGCCCTTGCCACCGACCAGGAGGATCGCTTCTGTCACCTGTCGTCTCTGCTTCCTGTCCGGGTCCGGTCTCGTCGCACGTCCACTTGTCGGCTCGTCCGCTTTTCGGCTTGTCCGCTCGTCCGTGCGATATGACCGGTCAGTTTATGCAGACGCTCCGGCCGGTGCCCCCATCACGGCCGTCCCTGGTACTTCGCCGACGTGGTCCTCGCGGTGCCGAGCTTCCCGTAGAGGCGTGCGCCCGGGCAGGCCGTGGCAAAGCCGTCACGGTGTCCCGCGATGCTGTTGAACGTGACCTTCTTGCCCTTCTTGTACTTTCCGCCGGCCGAGACCAGCGTCGTCTTCCCCTTCGGATTCACCCCGTGCAGCCCCAGCTTCCACGCCGTCAGCTTCGCGACGGCGTTGACCGCGGCGGCCGGCGGAGTCGTCGAACTGTAGGTGCCGAGGACGGCGATGCCCATGCTGTTGGTGTTGAAACCGAGCGTGTGAGCGCCGTGGACCGGCTTGGCCACGCCCCCGGCGCGTCCTTCGTAGATGTTTCCGCACTTGTCGACGGCGAAGTTGTAGCCGAAGTCACGCCAGCCGCTGCTCTGGGTGTGGTAGCGGTAGATACTGCGCAGGACGGAGGGCGCCTGCTTGCAGGTGTAGTTGTTGCCGGTCGCGCTGTGATGGACGAAGGCCGCCTTGACCGCCTTGGTGTAGACGAACCCTCCCTTGCGCAGCTTCTCGTTCGCCCCCCAGCCCTTCCGCGTGATGATCTTCGGGCGGGGTCCGATGTACGGCTTCGCGGCAGCGGCGGCGGCCGGGATCGCGGCCGTACCGACCGGGGCGAGGTGGGCGTTGACGGAGGTGGCGGCCGCCTCCTCGACGGTCGGCGCGCGGTGCGCCGTGGGCGCCCCGTACCCCACACGCGTCCGGGGACCGGGGTCGGCGGCGGGCTCCGGGCCGGGGTCGACCAGCTCGATGCGGAGCCCGGCGGGGAGGGGTTCGGCCTCGGCCGTGAGCTCCTCGTACCGATCCGGCTGTACGCGGACCTCGACGCCGTCCGAGTCGCCGACCCAGAGCGGCGCGGTGGCTCCGCGGACCGAGCCCGCTGCCTCGACGGTGCCGGGGTCGGCCCCGTGGTCGTCGTTGTGGATCTCCACGTTCTGCCACGCGGACCAGTCCGCGCTTCCGGTCGCCCGGGTGCGGACCTGGACGGTGCCGTGCAGGTGCGCCTGGACGTCGTCCCAGACGACCCCCACGAGGGAGAAGGGTCTGACGTCCCGTCGGGCCAGGCCCTGCGCCGCCCCCGCGGCGGAGCCGATGGCCCGGCGGCCGTTCCCGAGCGGCGCGAGCGGCAGGGACTGGGTGGATCCGGCGACGTCCGTCTCCGAGGCGGCGGCGGCCGGCGCCGCTTCCCGCTCGGCGGGATCGACAACGGGTGGCGCCGCAGGCGCGGCGGGATCGACGACGGTCGGAACCGCCGTCGGCTTGGTGGGCGCACCCGGCTGCAGCGCCGCCGCAGGGGTCGCGAGGGACAACGGTAGGGCGAGAGCCGCCGCGCATGTCACGGCGATCGAGGAGACAAGGTTGGCACGCATGAGGCGATCGTCCGCAGCCCCGGGCCGTTCCGCACGGCGGGATTCCACCCGGAAACTGACGGGCCATCGGGCCGACCGGTGGACGGTGTCACCGGTACGGCGGCTCCCCGCGGACCTCCCCGCGTACCCTTGCCCGCGTGAACGCCAGCGACCGCACCCCCGCCGACCTGCTGCGATCCGCGCTCGCCGCGGACCCCGCCCGCCCCTTGGTCACCTTCTACGACGACGCCACCGGTGAGCGCGTCGAATTGTCCGTCGCCACCTTCGCCAATTGGGTGGCCAAGACCGCCAATCTGCTCCAGGGCGAGCTCTCCGCCTCCCCCGGCGACCGGCTCGCGCTGCTGCTTCCCGCGCACTGGCAGACGGCCGTCTGGCTGCTGGCGTGCTCGTCGGTCGGCGTGACCGCCGAGATCGGCGGGGACCCGGCGGACGCCGACCACGTCGTCGCGGGGCCCGACACCCTCGACGCGGGGCTGGCCTGCTCGGGAGAGCGCATCGCGCTCTCGCTCGCCCCCCTGGGCCGCCGCTTCCCGGCCCCGCCCGCCGGTTACGCGGACTACGCGGTGGAGGTGCCGAGCCAGGGTGACCGGTTCGCCCCCTTCGTCCCGGTCGACGCGGACGCGCCCGCGCTGGTGGTCGACGGTGTGGAACTGACGGGCGCCCAGCTCGTGGAGCGGGCCCGCGCGGACGCCGGGGCCCTCGGTCTCGCGCCCGGGGCTCGACTGCTCTCCGGCCGTGCGTACGACAGCTGGGACGGGCTCTCCGCCGGGCTGTACGCGCCGCTGGCGGCGGGGGGCTCCGTCGTCCTGTGCCGGAACCTGGACCAACTGGCGCCCGAGGCGCTCGAGAAGCGGGTCGAGAGCGAGCGGGTCACGGCGACCGCGGCCTGACCGCCCGCGGCGGATCCACCCGTATGGCGCACCGACTCGCCGAGTCCCCGGGTCTGCGCCTCAACTCCGGTACATGATCGGCGGGTACGCACCCTCCCCGGCACAACCAAGCGTCAGGTTCGACCGTCTATCTCAGCGACCGGCGGCCCGGCGCGCTGCCGACGCCATGAAGGATGGACTCAGACGTGACGGACAGTGCCGGCACGCCCGCAGAACCGGACCCCCCGGCCGGGGACGAGACGCCCCGCACCGACGGAGAGGCCGACGCGGAGGACGGGGCGGGCGCCACGGAGGGCGACGCCCCGCGCAAGCGGCACTGGCTGCGCTGGACGGCGCTCGGGTGTTCGGCCGTCGTCCTCGCCGCGGCGGGTGCCGGCTGGTGGTTCTACCGCAAGCTCGACAACAACATCACGACCGACACCACGGCCGCCGCCGAACTGCGCGCGTACGAGAAGGAGCGCCCGAGCCCGGTCGCCTCGTCCGCGCGGAACATCCTGCTGATCGGTTCCGACACCCGGACCGGCGCCGGCAACTCCCAGTACGGGAGGGACAAGGGGACGCAGCGCTCGGACACGACGATCCTGCTGCATCTCGCGGCGGAGAAGAAGAGCGCGACGGCCGTCTCCATCCCGCGCGATCTGATGGTGAGGATGCCCACGTGTCGCACACCGGACGGAACGCGCACATCAGAACAATTCGCCCAGTTCAACTCGGCCTTCGAGATCGGCGGCACGGCCTGCACGATCCGTACCGTCGAGCGGCTGACCGGGATCAGGATCGACCACCACATGGTGATCGACTTCCGCGGCTTCAAGAAGATGGTCGACGCCGTGGACGGGGTGGAGGTCTGCCTCAAGGAGCCGATCGACGACTCCGACGCCAAGCTGAAGCTGCCGGCCGGACGCCAGACGCTCCACGGCGAGCAGGCGCTGGGGTTCGTACGGGCCCGCAAGTCGCTGGGCAACGGAAGCGACACGGAACGCATGGACCGCCAGCAGCAGTTCCTGGGGGCCCTGGTCAACAAGGTGCAGAGCAATGGCGTCCTGCTGAATCCGACCCGTCTGTACCCGGTCCTGGACGCGGCGACGAAGTCCATCACGACCGACCCGGGGCTCGACTCGCTCCGCGATCTGTACGACCTGGCGCGCTCGATGCGGGCCATCCCCACGGAGAAGGTGCAGTTCCTCACGGTGCCGCGGCGGCCGTACACGCAGAACGCGAATCGGGACGAACTCGTACAACCCGAGGCGAGTCAACTCTTCAAGCGGCTCCGCGAGGACAGGCCCGTGACGGTGACGCCCTCGGCGTCGGAGAGCGCAGGCGGGGACACGGACGGCAACAGGAAACCGGACGACGCGGGTTCGCCGAGCCCGGTGCCGACGCCGACGTTCTCGGGACGCAGCGCGGCGGAAGGAGCGTGCCCCTAGGGGAGGTCTAGGGGAGGGCGAGTAAAGGGGAGTCCAAGGGGAGGGATGGGGTGGATGAGGTTTGAGCAAATTGCCCAGTTGTAAGGGGCGTGGAATTTGTCACGGACGTCGCTCCGCGCTGAACTGGGCGGATAGTGTGACGCGATCCGGTGCTCCCGACCGCGTGGTCGCGCACTCATACGGATCGAACGACCGAGCGCCCGACGGGGTAGGCGCCTCGCGTGGCACCGACGGAGGATTCAAGTAACCGTGGACGCGCACAGCCGTGGACAGGCGGACGAGATCGACCCCGCCGACCAGTGGGTACTCAACCCGCAGACGGGCAACTACGAACTGCGACTGAACCACTCCGCTGGGCAGTCGACGCCGCAGTCCCGCCCCCGCGGCGCCACCACTCCGGGCCCGAGAACCGGCGAGGGTTCACGCGCCGCCGAGCGTTCGCGGACCGGCGAGAGCTCCCGGACCGGCGAGCGTTCGCGGACCTCGACCGAGGCGCCCGTTCCCGGCCAGCGCCGCCGCCGTGCCCCCGAGGGCCCCGCGGGCGGACCGCCGTCGGCCGGTCGTCGCAAGCGCAAGCCGCAGAAGTCCCGCAAGAAGAAGGTCCTGCTCTGGACCGGCGGGACGATGGCCGTCGTGCTCGTGGCCGGTGCGGCGGGCGCGTACGCGCTCTACAACAAGTTCAACGGCAACCTCAACACCGTCGACGTCGGTGACGCCGCCTCCGGCGGCGAGACGATGGAGGGGCCGCTGAACATCCTGATCATCGGCAACGACATCCGCACCGGCGAGGGCAACACGAGCTACGGGAACAAGGACAACGTCACCGGCCACGCCGACACGACGTTCCTCTTCCACGTCTCCGAGGACCGCACCAACGCGACGGCGATCAGCATCCCCCGCGACCTCAAGACCGAGATCCCGGACTGCCCGACGAAGCAGGCCGACGGTTCGACCAAGGTCATCCGTGGCTCCGGCACGAAGACGAAGTTCAACGAGTCGTTCGGCGTCAACGGCCGGGACCCGGGCTGCACGATGCGCACCGTCAAGGCGCTCACGGGCGGCATCGAGATCAACCACTTCATGATGGTGGACTTCAACGCCGTCAAGACGCTGTCGGCCGCGGTCGGCGGCGTGAAGGTCTGCCTGAGCAAGCCGATCCACGACAAGGACTACTCCAAGCTCAACCTCCCGGCGGGGGAGCACAAGGTCCAGGGTGAGCAGGCGCTCGCGTTCCTCCGCAACCGCCACGGTCTCGGCAACGAGAGCGACCTGGACCGGATCAAGATGCAGCAGCAGTTCCTCGCATCCATGATCCGGCAGCTCAAGGAAGAGACGCTCGACAGTCCGACGAAGCTGTACTCGGTGGCGGACGCGGCGACCAAGGCGCTCACCGTGGACAAGGGAATAGGCACCGCCATGAAGCTGACGACCCTTGCCAAGGAGCTCGGCAAGGTCGACCTGAAGAACATCAGCTTCATGACCGTTCCCGTGGTCGACAACCCGGACGAACCGCCGACCAAGCGGGCGACCGTCGTCCTCGACCAGACCAAGGCTCCGCAGGTCTTCGACATGGTGCAGAACGACGTCTCCTTCACCGAGGTGAAGAAGAAGGAGAAGGACGCCAAGAACGCCCAGGCGCAGGCCGAGGCGAAGCTGCTCCAGGGAACGCGCGCCAAGGCCGCCGACGTACGCGTCGACGTCTTCAACGGCAGCGGCATCCAGGGCGCGGCGCAGAAGACGATCGACTGGCTGCAGAACGATCAGGGCGTGACGCGGTCCACGAACAAGGCCAACGCCCCCGAGAAGGCGGCCAAGACCACGCTCACGTACGCACCGAACCAGGCCGATCAGGCCCGCAAGCTCGCGGACATGATGGGCCTGCCCGCCAGTGCGCTCAAGCCTGGCACCACGGACGCGGGGGAGCGTGAGCCCATGACGCTCGTCCTCGGTTCCGACTTCAAGGGCGCGGGGGTGCCCATCACCGGTCCGGTAAAGGCGCCGGACGTCGACAAGGTGGAAGCCGACAAGAAGGTGTGCGCCCAGTGACCCGGAAGCACCGGGTCGCGGCACACACCTGACAAACGAGGGGACCAGGGGTGGGACAGAGCAGCGTGCGCAGGGAGGGGACGCGTGGACGCGTTCCGCACGCCCGCGATTTGGGCTGGGACGAGAGTCTCTACGGCGACGGGGGCGAGGGTGTCGGGGAGGGCACCCACGCTCCCGGCGGCGGTGCGGGCGACGCCGGCGACAAAGGCGGCGGCGGTGGGGGCGGCGGCGAAGGTCGCACGAGTCACCGGCGCAAGGGTCCGCGCAGGCGCGCCAAGAAGAGCGGGAAACGCAAGATATTTCGTTGGGTCGCCGCGACCCTGTCACTGCTGATACTCGCGACGGCCGGCGCCGGATACCTGTACTACCAGCACCTCAACAGCAACATCCGCAGCGGCGGTCGCGCGGGCGGCGACAGCGGCGTCAAGAAGGCCGCGCCGAACGCGCTCGGCGACACCCCGCTCAACATCCTGCTCATCGGCTCGGACAGCCGGGCCGACGCCAAGAACGTGGCGCTCGGCGGTGGCAAGAACGACCGGGACCGGAAGCCGCTCGCGGATGTGCAGATGCTGCTGCATATTTCGGCGGACCGCAAGAACGCGAACATCATCTCCATCCCGCGTGACACGGTCGTCTCGATCCCGAAGTGCACGGGCGAGGACGGCACGTCGTACGCCGCCACGGCCAACCGGCCCATCAACGAGTCACTGCAGCGCGGTGGTCCCGGCTGCACCCTGACCACCTGGGAGAGCCTCACCGGGGTCTACATCGACCACTGGATGATGGTCGACTTCGCGGGTGTGGTGGCGATGGCGGACGAGGTCGGCGGCGTCCCGGTCTGCGTGAACACCGGAGTGTGGGACAAGTCCACGAGGCTCCAGAAGGGCGGCTCGGGGCTGCAGCTGCCCAAGGGCACCACCGAGATCAAGGGCGAGCAGGCACTTCAGTGGCTGCGCACCCGGCACGCCTTCGGCAGCGACCAGAACCGCGCCAAGGCCCAGCACATGTACATGAACGGCATGATGGAGAAGCTCCAGGAGCAGAACGCCTGGACCGACACCGGGCGGCTGATGGGTCTGGCGGAGACCGCCACGAAGGCGCTTCAGGTCTCCGACGAGATCAAGACGGTGGCAAAGCTCTTCGATCTGTCCATGCAGCTCAAGAACGTGAAGCTCGACCGTCTCACGACGGCCACGGTCCCGACGAAGCCCTATCCGGCAAGGCCCAATGAGTGGCTCGAGGTGGTCCCGGCGTCCGCCGACAAGATGTGGTCGATGCTCCGCGACGACGTCGCCTTCGACAAGAACGGCGACCCGGCCGACGCCAAGCCTTCCGCCTCCGCTTCCCCGAAGCCGAAGGGCCCGACCGCTGCCGCGCCGAACACCCTGGGCATCACGGTGGTCAACGGCACGGGTGTCGACGGTCAGATGTCCGTGGACGGCCGGGCGAACGGCATGGCGACGACCCTGAAGGGCAAGGGCTTCACGCAGGCGAAGGCCTCGCAGAGCGCCGAGCCCCGCAAGGACACGGTGGTCAAGTACCCGAAGGCGGCCGGCGACCAGGGCAAGGCGGACGCCCTGTCCGTCGCCAAGGCCCTCGGCCTGCCGGACTCGGCGGTCCGGGCGGACGCGAAGGCGGAGAGCATCACCCTGGTGATCGGCGGGGACTGGCGCGAGGGCGCCACGTACGAGAAGCCGAAGCACGAGGAGGGCGACCTGCCGGACGGCGCGGACGACAAGACGGACTGCATGGACGTCTACTCCGTCTACAAGTGGGACGGCAAGAGCAAGAGCTGACGCCCCTCCACGGAACGAACGGCGACGGGCCCGCCCCCCCCGGGCCGCCCGGCGCGGGGGTTGGGGGGGGGGAAACCCCCGTGGGGGGCCCCCCAGTTGTTGCCGGG
>NZ_JBHWBS010000094.1:0-11328 GCF_042735655.1 Streptomyces sp. NPDC059567
ACACCACTCCGTGTCGACGACCCGGTGGGCTCGCCTTCACTCCCCGTACCGCTTCCGTGCACGTCAGCACCCCTCGCGCGCGTTCCGGTCGCGGTGTGTGTGTTTGTGTCGCGGCCCCCCCCGCCCCGCCCCCCGGCCCCACCGCCGTCCTGGGCCAAGCGCAGTCGGCCGGCACGAGCGTCCCCGTCCGCGTGTCAGCCGGCGGGGGCGATGTCGGTGGGGCATGCGACGATCCAGGCGTGATCGTCTCGCTGGATTCCTTGTTGCCCGCTGCCGCTCCGCACGTCTCGACGACCTATGCCGACTGGGTCGCCGCCCACGACCCGGACGCGGCCGGGATCGCGCGTGACCTGATCGACGACATGGGTTCCGAGTTCAACCGGTCCCGGGCCAAGCCCGGTCGGTTCGTCGACTCGATGGCCGCACGCGCGCGGCGGCTGCCGGCGGCCCACCTGCCGTGGTTCTGGGACACCGTGGGCCACCGGCTGATCGGTCATGGCAGCCGGCCGGGCGGACGGGCGTACGCGGCGGCGCGGGCGGCGGAGGCACAGCACGGGCTGCCGGTGGACCCGGGCTACCGCCGGGCCAACGCGCTGCTGTTCGCCCAGGGCGGGGCCATGCCCGCCAAGGAGTTCGGGGCCCATCAGCGCTTCCTCGCCGAGACGTTGGAGCCGGCCGCGGCGCACGCGGCACTGGACGCGTTCCTGACCGCCTGGGCGGGCTCGCCTGCGGACCTGCCGGCGGATCTCGTGCGACGGGTGCGTGCTTCGGCCAGGGCGGCCGGGCACGGGGACGAGGAGGTCGCGCGGCTGGTGGGATCGATCTTGTCCGTCACCAGGAAGAAGTCGGTGCCGGACGCCCTGCTCACCGCGGCGGCCCCGGTCCTCCAGGCCCATCCGCCGACGGACACGGTCGCGGCCGGGCTGCTGGAAGTCTTTCCGGACGGCGTCACCGACGGCGGGGCATGGCTTCGGATGCTGATCGCCTGCGGCGCGACGGAGGCGATGGAGTCCGGGCGCGTGGTCCCCGAGGGCGGGCTGCACCATTGGGTCGGACACTTCGTGCGCATGTACCAGTACGCGGTCCAGTCCGGCGGCGGGGTCGCGAGACAGCCGTTGCCGGTGGAACTCCTCGATCTGGTGGGCCGGTTGGGGCCGCGACTGCGAGCCGCGGGCGACCCGGTGACGTTGCACACCACCCGGCACCACTACCAGGGCTTCGACGCGGACGTGCTGGACGCCGTTCTGGCGGCCGGCGTCACGGTCGTCGACCCGGGCCCGGAGGTCCGGATGCGCTTCTGGGGCGAGGGATCCCGGCGGGACCTCGCCGCGCTGGCCGCGGATCCGGTCTTCGGCGGCAGGCTGGAGGGGACCGTGCACGCGAACCTGCTGCCCAACTGGTCCATGGCCCGCCGACGGCAGCCCGGTTCGGCCGTGACCCTGCTGCCGGGCAACGAGGGCATCGCCCAGGAAGTGGCAGCGCGGGTCGGCAAGCTCGTCGACACGGTCGGGGGCGGCGGCATGGCCGGGGCCGAGGAGGCCGTGACCGAGCTGGAGACCCTGCTGGACCGGCCGACGGTGACGGCGCTCGGCGGCATCGCCGACGCCCTCGCCGGGGCGGGCGCCGCGGGCGCGCTGCGGCGCTCGCTGGCGGCCGGGCTTCCGGAGGAACTGGCCTGGCCGGCCCTGGAGTCGGTGTACGCCGAGTTCGCGGCGGACGCCGGGCCCGAGGAGACGGACGCGGCGCTGCCGGGCGTGGCCGGTGTGACGTCCACCTGGCCCGTGCTGACGGTGTTCGGGCGGGACCGGGCGGTCGCCGTCGCGCCGGAAGGGGTGCGGGGCTCCTGCCGGTTCACGGTGCCGCAGGACGCGAGCATGTTCGCCGTCCACTACGTGGGCGGGTCCTTCCTGGTGAGCTGGACCCAGTCGGCCGGCTCCCTCTGCGACACCGCCGTGTGGGCCGACCGCCCGGAAGAGCCGTTCACGCCTGAAATGGTCGGCGGGCTGGTGCCGTTCGGCGGCAGTCCGGACGGGGCGTACGGCTTCCAGTTCGAGACGGCCGACGGCGGCGGACGGCACGGCGGCACACGCGTGCTGCGTCCCGGCGGTAGGGAGGGCATCGACCGGGAAGAGCTGCAGCTGGGCGACGGCTCCCGGATCTGGACCAACGCCGTCCACAGGAGGAAACCCTGGGAGGTGGTGGACCCGGTCACCGGGGTCCGCCAGGGCGCGACGGCCCTGCCGGACTTCCCGGGTCGCGCCGCGAGCGCCGATCCGGCGACGGAACCGTCCGAGGCGGGTATGAGCCTGGCGGTGGAAGCCCTGCAGCTGGCTCCGCTGCCTGCCGCTCTGGCCGACTCGCCGCTGGGCAGCCGGGGCGGGCTCGTCGGCACCCGCGTGCTGTTCGGCACCCGGTACCGCGATCACACGCCCGACCGCTTCCTGGTGCAGAGCGTGGACGGGCGCACCGCCCGGTTCGCCATCGACCGGCCGGGGCAGGAGCCCTGGGGCCTGTGGGCGCCGCCGGAAGGTGCGGTGGAGGACGTGGTCCTCGCCGAGGCGGAGACCCGGACGGGAGTGCGCGCGTACGGCGCCGACGGCGCACTGCTGTGGGAGCAGGACGGGCACCGCTCACCCCGGCACCCGCGGGTGAGTCCGGCCCGGCGGGCCACCGTGTCGGGCGGCGTGGCCCTGCCACCGGCCTTCTGGTACCTCCTGCGGACCCGGGACGCGGCCGGTTCGCGGGCGCTGCGGTCCGTGGGACGGCAGAGGGCGGACACCTTGCTGACGGCCGCTCTCGACGACGCGGAGGCGTTGCGCGCGGCCGTGGCCAGGGAGTTGCCGGACATCGCCGACCCGGTGCTGACGGACGCCGTCGTGGCGGTGGCCCGACGGGCCGCGCGGGTGGAGGAGCGGAGGCGTGCCCTGCACCGGCGCGTCACCCTCCTCGGCGAGGCGCCGCCGGCCGGACCGCGCCGGACCGCGCCGGACACCGAACTGATGCCCGCGTTGACCGGGTTGGTCCCGCACGGAGAGCACGACCCGTGGCGCAGGACCCCGGACGTGGCCCTTCCGGCGACACTGAGCGCGCTCGCCGCCGACGGCGCCTGCCTGGCAGGGACGATCGTGGAGGAGGTGCGGAGGCTCTCTCCGTCGGCGGTGCCGCACGACTGGTCACACCTGCTGGGCACGATCGACGCCGCGGCGTGGCGGGCGGCGGTGGCACCCACCCCGGAGGGGGCGCGAGCCGCTCTGCTGGCGCTCCTGGACACCTGGGCCGACCAGCCGTTCGCCCGATCAGACAGCCGGTGGTGGGTGGGGCGCACGTCCGACTCCGGCGTCCTGGACGGGCTGCGCGAGGGAGGTGTCCCGGTGGCGTCCGCCGCGGTGCGGGGCAGCGCGTCGGAGTGCTGGTTCGCCGCACCGGCGACAGACGGCGGGAACGGCGATCCGGTACCGGCGGCGGTTCCCGAGGCGCGACTCGTCCACGTGGAGCGGGACGACGCCACCCCGCTTCGGGCCGTGGTGGCGGCGGTCGACGCGCACGGGCCGGTTCCGTTGCCGGAGTCGGCGGCCGCGCGGTTCGCCGAACTGACGGGTGTGCGAAGGGCTGTGGCCCGGCTCGTGGTGGCGGGGCTGGTCGGCGGGAGCGACCGGGACGAGGACCGGGCCCTGGCGCGCAAGGCCCCCTACAAGGCGACCCCGATGACGGTCGAGTCGTACGAGCGGCTGCACACCCGTCTCGGGAGTGGCGGCCGGCGAGCCGTCCTGGCGGCAGCACTGCCCGAGGACCCGGCCGAGCTGTGGCGACCGGGCGGCGTCGAGGCGGCGGTGGAACGGATGGCCGGCGTCTGGCGGCGACGCCTCGGTGCGCTGCCCGCCGTGCACGACGAAACGGCCGACGCCCTGGAGGCCGACCTGGGGCTCGGCGAGGTGTGGGCCCGGCGGCTGGCCGGCGGGTACGAGGCAGCCGAGGACGCGACCGTGGAGGCGGCCGACTGGGAGCTGGCGGCGACGCCGTACGGCATCGGGGTGGAGGTCCGGGCCGTGCCGCCGGCGGGACCCGAGCTGCCCTACGGCACCCCGGTGGGCCTCCCGATCGACCGGATCGCGAGCGTGCTGGTGTGGGCGTGGACGGACCGGCCCGTCGGCGACCCGGCGGTGGCCGGGGCGACTGCCCTGTACGAGCGGCTGCTGGCCGAACTGGACCGTCCGGAGCTCCTGCTGGCGCTGCCCGGCGGACGGGTCCAGGACACCTCGGAGCGGATCGCCGAGCGGTTCGGGCAGGGGCTGCTTCCGGTGGCGATGGGCCGCCGCAAGGAAGAAGGTCCGGTCCCGGTCACCGCGTACGACTCCGGGCCTCTCGTGGTGTGCGCGCCCGGCGGCGCCTCCTTCCTCCGTCCCGCTGCGGTCGCCGATCCCGACGTGTGGCGGCTGGTGAAGGAGGTCACCGATCTGACGGAGGAGCTGAACCGGGTGGCACCGCTGCTGCCCGGCGGCGGCCTGGAGAGGATGATGCGGCGGGCCCGCTCGGGGGCCGTGCGGGCAGGTGCGTACGAAGCGGATCCGCGGCAGTCCTGCCCGGAACTGATCGCGCGGGTGACGCGGGAACTCGGCGTCGGCACGGACGCGGCGGCGCTGTACCTCCAGGTGGCGACGCTGGCCGCGCCCACCGACCGCGACGTGCGGCGGTGGAACGGCTGGTCGGCCAAGCGGCACGCGGAGGTCCGGACGGAGCTGCTCGCCACCGGCGCGGTGGGGGAGGCCAAGCGCGCGCGGGCCGGCCGTACGGTGTTCCTGCCGGGTGAGTGGACCGAGCTGAAGGCACCTCACCTGCCGCTGGAGACGGTGAAGCTGGCGGCGTACGAGGTGCGCCCGCTGTGGGGCAACGAGATCCGTGCCCCGTTCGGCCGGATCCTGCCGACGGCGCCGCTGCACGAGATGTTCACGGCGGCATGGGAGCGGATGGCCGGCGGGAACGGAGGCGGCCGCTAGACCCCTTCGTGGGATCGCGTTCACCCGCCGACGGCACGTGGGCGAGCTCTTCGTGAGGGCGCCCTCGCCGGGCGTCGTGACCGACGTCGCGCCCGTGGCGTCAGCGGCCCGCCCTGCCGCCCGCGAGGTGGGGGAAGCGGAACTCGGTGCGGCGGTGGGCCGTCGCACCGGGGAGCAGCGCGGCGCTGGGCTAGTCGGGTCGGTTCGGGGCGTCGGGGAAGTGCTGCGTCTCGAGGCAGACCACGCCGTGGCGTTGGAAGGCACGGCCGGTGTCGTCGGTGAGTGAGCCGTCCAGCTGGTTGGCGGTGTAGACCTGAAGGCCCGGTGCCGTGGTCCACACGTCCATGACGCGGGTCCCCGCCGGAGCCGCCGGCCGGCCTGCGCACCGCGGCCGCCCCGCCTCCTCGCCGGACAGGGCCCAGCAGTGGTCGTACCCTCCGGCCCGGCGGATCGGGTGTGCGGTTGGTCTGGACCTGACAAGTATTGCCCGCTAGCGTGGTCGCGGCGCTGACTGAGAGCGCTCTCAGATTGTTGGATTCCCCTCACCAGGAGGCCCCGTGAGACGCACATCCGCCCTCCGCGCCGCCGTCGCGGCCCTGATGCTGACCGTCGGACTCGGCGGGGCCCACTCGGGCACCGCGAGCGCCGCCCCCGCGGCCGACCCGCCCACGGTGTCGTCCGGCCTCCTCGACGCCATGCAGCAGGACCTCGGCCTGACGAAGTACCAGGCCGAGGAACGGTTACGGGCCGAGCAGGCAGCGGTGCGCGTGGAGAACGAGGCGCGCCGGATCACCGGCGGCTCCTACGCCGGAGCCTGGTTCGAGGCGACCACGGGACGGCTCGTCGTCGCCCTCACCGACCGGAACGAGGAGGCCGACGTACGGGCGCTGGGCGCCGACACCCGACTCGTACGCCACAGCGCTGCCGCGCTCGACGGCACGAAGTCCCGCCTGGACGCGCTCGCCGCTCCCTCCGGCGTCGCCGGCTGGCACGTCGACCCGAGGTCCAACAGCGTGGTCCTCACGGTGGTCCGCGCCGCCCGGACCGAGCCCGCCGTGCGCGCCTTCGTCGCACAGGCTCGCGCGACAGGCCCCGTCACCGTCGTCGAGACGGCGAACGCTCCGCGGACCTACGCCGCGGGCACCGTGGGCGGCGATCCGTACTACACCGGCAACGTCCGCTGCTCCATCGGCTTCTCCGTGCACGGGGGGTTCGTCACCGCCGGGCACTGCGGGCGGGCCGGCGCCGCCGTACGCGGCTGGGACGGGTCCGCGATGGGCACCTTCCAGGGCTCCTCGTTCCCCGGTGACGACTACGCGTACGTCAGCATTCACAGCGGCTGGTGGACGGTGCCCGTGGTGCTCGGCTGGGGGACCGTACCGGACCGGCTCGTCCGCGGATCCGCGGAGGCTCCCATCGGCGCGTCGATCTGCCGCTCCGGCTCCACGACCCGCTGGCACTGCGGAACCGTCCTGGCCAAGAACGAGACCGTCAACTACAGCCAGGGCGCCGTGCACCAGATGACGAAGACGAGCGTGTGCGCGGAAGGCGGCGACTCCGGCGGGTCCTTCATCAGCGGCGACCAGGCCCAGGGGGTCACCTCCGGCGGCTGGGGCAACTGCTCCTCCGGCGGTGAGACGTGGTTCCAGCCCGTCAACGAGATCCTCGGACGTTACGGCCTGACCCTCCACACCGCCTGATCAGACGCTCGACGACACACCCGGCCGCGAGAAGTCGCGCGCGGTTCGGGGCGGGAGAGCACGCAGGTGGTCCCGGACCGTCCGGGGTCCGGGACCGGGTCAGCGACGGCCGAGCGTGCTCTCCCGCTCCACCAGCTCGAAGTCCGCCTGCACACGCCGGGGCACGTACTCCTTGTCCAGGAGACCGGCGAGGACGGCCTCCACCGCGGCCCGCGCGATGGCCGGCTTGTCGGCGAGACGGACGTGAGCGTCACCGCGCCGTAACGCCCTTCGACGACGTCGTCGAACCCCACCACGGCGACGTCCAAGGCGGCACCGAGCGCCACGGCGGCCACTCCGTCCGACAACGGAGCCGTCGAGATCACCGAGCACTGAGGCGTCCGGGGAGGGGAGGCGCGATTCCCCTCCCTCCCGGCCGGGCGCGTGAGCGTGGCAGGTCGGCGGCCACGGTCCACGGCGCGTGAGCGTCGCGGTGCGGCAGACGGGTGCTACATCCTCGTCGGGGAGACGGACGCGGACAGGGTGAGCGGGCCCGGCCCGGTGTCGTCCGCGGGCGGGGCAGGGGAAGCGGTCCAGATCATGGTGAGGAGGAGGGCCAGGATCGCGATCACGGCCAGGACGATCGCCACGACCACGCGGCGATCTCGTCGTGGGCGTACGCCCTCGTCACCTGACTCCGGTTCAGGTTCCTGAGCAACCCGCGGTTCCAGCGTGCCGAACAGCGATGCGAGGTGGGGGTCGTCGCGTATGAGACCCTGCTCGATCTCCGAGAGGATCTGTCGGTCGTCTGCATGAGGACTCATAGCGGCCCCCTCCGGGTCGGCGCACGAGCCGCGTCCTCTTCCATTGTGACCGCCAACCCCCGATCCGGCAGCCCAGTGCCCGGCACCCTCGCTCACGTGCGACGCTCGCTCACGCGCGCTCCGCCGCCCCGCGTTCGTCCGCGTCGTCCACGAGCCGCGGCGCCCCGGTCGGGGGGACGGACTCCGTGGCGTGGAGCGACGACGGGGACGGGCCGCGGCCTCGGGTGAGGCGGGTGGCGATCGGCTCGGCGTAGCGGGCCGTGAGCGGTCCGATCACGACGAGGACCAGGACGTACGCGGTGGCGAAGGGGCCCAGCTCGGGCTGGACGCCGGCGGTGACGGCGAGGCCGGCGATGACGATGGAGAACTCGCCGCGCGCCACGAGCGTGCCGCCCGCCCGCCAGCGTCCCTTCGCCCCGATGCCGGCGCGCCGGGCGGCCCAGTATCCGGTGGCGATCTTGGTCAGGGCGGTGACGACGGCGAGGGCGAACGCGGGGAGTATCACCGGCGGGATGCTGGCCGGGTCCGTGTGCAGGCCGAAGAAGACGAAGAAGACCGCCGCGAACAGGTCCCGCAGGGGGCTGAGCAGGGCGTGGGCGCCTTCGGCGACCTCACCGGACAGGGCGATGCCGACGAGGAACGCTCCCACCGCCGCCGAGACCTGGAGCTGCTGCGCGATGCCCGCGACCAGGAGCGTGAGACCGAGGACCACCAGGAGCAGCTTCTCCGGGTCGTCGCTGGACACGAAGCGGGAGATCACCCTGCCGTAACGGACCGCGACGAACAGCACCAGACCCGCGACACCGAGCGCGATCGCCAGGGTCGCGCTGCCGGCCGCGAGGCTCACGCCCGCGAGCAGCGCCGTGATGATGGGCAGGTACACGGCCATCGCGAGGTCTTCGAGGACCAGGATGCTCAGGATCACCGGCGTCTCGCGGTTGCCGAGCCGCCCGAGGTCGCCCAGGACCTTCGCGATGACGCCGGACGACGAGATCCAGGTGACGCCGCCGAGCACGACGGCGGCCACGGGGCCCCATCCCAGCAGCAGTGCCGCCGCGGCGCCGGGCAGCGCGTTGAGGGCGAAGTCGACCAGCCCGGCCGGGTACTGGGTCTTCAGATTGGAGACGAGGTCGCTGGCCGTGTACTCCAGGCCCAGCATGAGGAGCAGCAGGATCACACCGATCTCCGCGCCGATCGCGACGAACTCCTCGCTCGCGCCGAGCGGCAGCAGACCGCCCTCGCCGAAGGCGAGTCCGGCCAGCAGGTACAGCGGTATCGGTGAGAACTGGAAGCGGCCCGCGAATCGTCCCAGCAGGCCGAGAGCGAGGATGATCGCGCCGAATTCGATCAGGAAGATCGCGGAGTGCACGCGATCACTCCTGTCCGAGTATCAGGGCGGCGGCGTCGACACCCTCGCGGGTGCCGATGACGATGAGGGTGTCTCCGCCGGCCAGCCGGAAGTCCGGCGTGGGGGAGGGGATCGCACCGGAGCGGCGCAGCACGGCGACGATGGAGGCTCCCGTCTCGGTGCGCATCCGCATCTCGCCGAGGACCCGCCCGTTCCAGTGCGACTGCGCGGACAGCTCGATGCGTTCCGCGACCAGCCCCAGGCCGGTCGTGTGCAGCACGTTCGGGCTGTGATGGGCGGGCATCAGCGCGTCGATCAGCGAGGCCGTCTCCGCCTCGGTCAGATGGAGCGACTGGGCACACGCGTCGGGGTCGTCGGCTCGGTAGACGTTCACCGACCGGGTGCCGTCGCGGTGCGCGATGACCGACAGATGGCGGTGCTCACGCGTGGTGAGGTCGTACTGGACACCGATGCCGGGCAGGGGTGTCGTTCTCATCCGCGGAGCAGGCACAGGCCCGTCCCTTCTGCTCGTCTCAACCAGGGTTCCGCCACGGGGAGCCGGCGCTTTCCCCGCTCCGTGGCCCCGACATGGTGCCATCCGCGCGGAGGTCTCGGACATGGGTGTCGGCACGGATGGACATGGCCCTGGGACACTGGTCAGGATGGAGCGGGGACGTGGGTCCCGCCGCAGGTCACCGGGTGCCTGCGGGACGAATGTTCCATGGGTCGGGCGGGCGGAGAGCCGGTCGGGAGAGGCAGGATCGTGTCGCTGTACTGGCGGATCTTCCTGCTGAACGCCGCCGTCCTCGTCGTCTCGGTTCTCCTGCTGCTCGGCCCGGTCACCGTCTCCACCCCCGTGCTCTTCGGTGAGGCCATCGTGCTCGTGGCCGGGCTGATCGCGATGCTCATCGTCAACGCCTTCCTGCTGCGGGTCGGCCTCGCACCCTTCCAGCGGCTCACCCGGGCGATGCTGACCGCCGACCTCCTCAAGCCGGGCCGTCGCCCCGCGGTGACGGGCCACGGCGAGATGGCCGAGCTGACCCGTACGTTCAACACGATGCTCGACCGCCTCGAAGCCGAACGCGCCACGAGCAGCGCCCGCGTCCTGTCCGCGCAGGAGGCGGAACGCCAGCGGATCGCACGGGAGCTCCACGACGAGGTCGGGCAGACCCTGACCGCCGTACTCCTCCAGCTGAAGCACTCCGCCGACCACGCGCCCGACGCGCTCGGGGACGAGCTGCGACAGGCGCAGGAGACCACCCGCGGGAGTCTCGACGAGATCCGGCGCATCGCGCGCCGCCTGCGGCCCGGAGTGCTGGAGGAGCTGGGACTGCTCAGCGCGCTCAGGTCCCTGGCCACCGAGTTCTCCACCCGCGGACTGACCGTACGGCCCCATGTCGACGCAGGGCTGCCGAAGCTCGACCAGGAGACCGAACTCGTCCTCTACCGCGTCGCCCAGGAAGGGCTCACCAACACCGCACGTCACTCGGGCGCGAGCCGCGTCGACCTCCACCTGAGCCCTCTGTCCCAGGGCGGGGTACGGCTACTGGTCCGGGACGACGGCCGGGGGATCGGACGGGCGGCCGAAGGCGCCGGCATCCGGGGGATGCGTGAACGCGCCCTGCTCATCGGCGCGGATCTGACGATCGGTCCCGGCGAGAGCGGAGGGACCGAGGTCCGCCTGGACGCCACGGGCGGAGCGAAGGGGAGGACGGCATGACCGCGGCGGGCGCCACCCGCATCCTGCTGGCGGACGACCACGCGCTGGTGCGCGGAGGGGTACGTCTCATCCTCGACGCCGAGCCCGACCTCACCGTCGTCGCCGAAGCAGCGGACGGAGCGGAGGCGGTCGCCCTCGCTCGGACCGAGCGGATCGACCTGGCCGTCCTCGACATCTCCATGCCCCGGCAGACGGGTCTCCAGGCGGCCCGCGAACTCGGCCGACTCCAGCCGCAGGTGAGGATCCTCATCCTCACGATGTACGACAACGAGCAGTACTTCTTCGAAGCGCTCAAGGCCGGCGCGAGCGGTTACGTGCTCAAGTCCGTGGCCGACCGCGATCTGGTCGGAGCGTGCCGGGCCGCCATGCGCGACGAACCCTTCATCTACCCCGGCGCGGAGACGACCTTGATCCGCAGGTACCTGGACCGGGCCGAGCAGGGCAGGCCGTTGCCCGACAAGGCCATCACGGACCGGGAGGAGGAGATCCTCAAACTCGTCGCCGAGGGGCACACCTCCAAGGAGATCGGCGACCTGCTCTTCATCAGCGCCAAGACCGTCGAACGCCACCGGGCCAACCTGCTCCAGAAGCTGGGGTTGCGCGACCGACTGGAACTCACCCGCTACGCCATACGCGTCGGACTGATCGAGCCTTAGGGGGTGCCCGGCGGATCAGGGCCGGGGCCGCCGGACACGCCCTGGGCCCGGGGGGGCGTCCGGTGCCCCCCGGGCGGCGGCCCCGGGGGGGGGGGGGGCGCCCCCCC
>NZ_JBHWBS010000094.1:11338-30670 GCF_042735655.1 Streptomyces sp. NPDC059567
CGCGCCGGCGGCGCCGCGCGGGGCGCGGGGGGCGGGGGCGGGGGGCGCGGGGCGGCGGCCCCCCCCCCCCGCCCCCCCCCGCCCCCCCCCCCCGGCCCGCCGGGGGGCCCAGGACCGGCTGGGCCCCCCGGTGCTCAGCCGGCGCTGCGCAGCTCCAGGGTGCAGCACTTCACGCTGCCGCCCGCCTTGAGGAGCTCCGACAGGTCCACCCCGATCGGGTCGAAGCCACGGGCGCGGAGCTGCTGGGTCAGCGCCGTGGCGTTGTGCGGCAGCACCACGTGGCGGCCGTCGGACGTGGCGTTGAGCCCGAAGACGGCCGCGTCCTCGTCCGTGGCGATGACGGCGTCCGGGAACAGGCGCCGCAGCACCGCGAGGCTCCCCGGCGAGAACGCGGGCGGGTAGTACGCGATCGTGTTCTCGTCCAGTACGGAGAGGGCCGTGTCCAGGTGGTAGTAGTTCGGATCCACCAGGGTGAGGCCGACGACGGGACGTCCGAAGAACTCCTGCGCCTCGTCGTGCGAGCGAGGATCGCTGCGGAAGCCGGTGCCGGCGAGCAGCCAGTCCCCGGTGAGGAGATAGTCGCCCTCGCCCTCGTTGACGAAGTCCGCCGTGCGCAGGTCCGGGAAGCCGTTGTCGCGCAGCCAGTCGTGGTAGGCCGGGCCCTCGGCGATGCGCTCGGCGTCCCGGAACCGGGCCACCAGGGCGCGGCCGTCGACGACCGTGGCTCCGTTGGCGGCGAAGACCATGTCGGGCAGTCCGGGCACGGGGTCTATCACGTCGACGGTGTGCCCGAGGCTCAGGTAGACCTCGCGCAGCCGTTCCCACTGGTCGATCGCCAGCTGGGTGTCGACGGGCTTCGCCGGGTCCATCCACGGGTTGATGGAGTAGACCACGTCGAAGTGGGTGGGCGGGCACATGAGGTAGTGCCGCGGCCGTGCGGTACGCATGAATGCGGATCCGATCGTCAGGGGCGGCTGGAGAGGTAGCCGCCCATGGAGGTGAAGTACTCGGTCGCGCCCATCTCGTGCCCCTCCTCGGTGCGGACGCGAGTAATGGCCAGGCCGTGGTTGCGGCCGGTGCGGGCGTCGGCTCCCGCGACGATGACGACACCGTCGCCCTCGCGATAGAAGATCCGGCCCGGTGTGCCGCCGTAGCGGCCCTCGGAGACCACGGCGGACAGCACTTCGAGGCGCTTGCCCTTGTGGAAGGTGAACGCGGCCGGGTACGGAGCGGACTGGGCGCGGACCAGACGCTCCAGTACGTCGGCGGGCCAGTCCCAGTTGATCCGGATGTCCTCCTCCGCCCGCTTGTGGAAGAAGCTGGCCTGGGAACGGTCCTGCCGGGTGAACTCGGTCTGCCCGGAGGCGATCAGGTCGAGGGCGCCGATCGTGACGGGGGCGATGAGGTCGACCGTCTTGTGGAACAGATCGGTGGTCGTGTCGGTCGGACCGACGGTGACCGCCCGCTGTACGACGATGTCGCCCGCGTCGAGCTCGTCGTCCATCAGGTGGGCCGTGACGCCCACTTCGGGCTCGCCGTTGATCAACGCCCAGATCAGGGGTGAGAAGCCGGCGTACTTGGGTAGCAGGGAGTCGTGGACATTGAGCGTGCCGTGACGGGGGAGGTTGAAGATGCGCGGCGGGATCCAGGTGCGCCAGTTGTTGGCGACGATGATGTCCGCGTCGGCCTCCTTGAGGCGCTGGAACAGTTCCTCGTCGTCCGGCCGGTTGCGGATGACGACGGGGACGCCGTTCTCCTCGGCCAGCTCGGCGACCGAGTCGCTCCAGATCTTCTCGTAGGCGTGCTCGCTCTTCGGGTGTGTCACGACAAGGACCACGTCGTGCTCGGAGTCCAGGAGTGCTTGCAGGGTGCGATGCCCCCAGGTCTGGTAACCGAACATGACGACCCGCATGGGGATCCTCCTCGAGAGAGCGACTGACCGGCGCCAAGTAAAGCAAGGCTTACCTAACTCTGCAACAGGTGTGATTTCGAAGCCTGTTGAGGTCGATTTTCGGCCAAGCCGCCTCGCCCGACCGTCTCGACAGGGCGTGCAGATCAGGTTAGCCTCACCTAAGTTCCAGTTGGGTGCCGCTCTCGACGTGCCCGACGCCTCGTTTTCCCCCACGCCTCACAAGCGGCTGTCCTGCACGATGGGAGTGACATGTCTCAGGTTCATCCTGGCGACGCACCTTTGGTCCACGACCTCATAGGAATCGGCTTCGGGCCGTCCAATGTGGCCATGGCGATAGCGCTCAGCGAGCACAACGCGCGCGTCGGCAGGCAGGAGGCGGTCACCGCTCACTTCTTCGAGCGCCAGGCCGGCTTCGGCTGGCACCGCGGCATGTTGATCGACGACGCGACCATGCAAGTGTCGTTCCTGAAGGACCTGGTGACGCTCCGGAACCCGGCCAGCGAGTACAGCTTCCTCTGCTACCTGCAGAGCAGGGAACGCCTCATCGACTTCGTCAACCACAAGAACCTCTTCCCGCTGCGCGTGGAGTTCCACGACTACTTCGAGTGGGCGGCGGCGAAGGTCGACGACATGGTCTCGTACGGCCACGAGGTCATCGCCGTCGAGCCCGTCGTGCGGGACGGAGTCATCGAGTACCTGGACGTGACGGCCCGCTCCGGATCCGAGACGGTGGTCCACCGGGCCCGAAACCTGGTCATCGGCACCGGACTTCGCCCGCTGATGCCGGAAGGCGTCGAGCGCACGGACCGCGTCTGGCACAACTCCGAACTGCTGGCGAAGGTCGACGGCCTGGAGGGCGCGGACCCCACCCGGTTCGTCGTCGTCGGCGCCGGCCAGAGCGCCGCCGAGAACGTCGCGTACCTGCACCGCCGCTTCCCCGAGGCCGAGGTCTGCGCGGTGTTCTCCCGCTACGGCTACAGCCCCGCCGACGACAGCAGCTTCGCCAACCGCATCTTCGACCCCGCCGCGGTCGACGAGTACTTCACGGCCCCCGACGCCATCAAGCGCAAGCTGATGGACTACCACGGCAACACCAACTACTCCGTGGTGGACATCGACCTGATCGACGACCTGTACCGGCAGGCGTACCAGGAGAAGGTCCTCGGGAAAGAGCGGCTGCGCTTCATCAACGTCTCCCGCCTCACCGGCGTCGAGGAGGCCGACGGCAAGGTCCGCGCCACCGTCACGTCCCTGGTCACCGGGGAGGAGTCGACCCTGGAAGCCGACGTCGTCGTCTACGCCACCGGCTACAGCCAGGCGGAGCCCCTCGGCCTCCTCGGCGAGGTCGGCGACCGCTGCCACCGGGACGACCAGGGCCGCGTCCGCGTCGAGCGGGACTACCGCCTCGCCACGGACCCCGAACTGCGGTGCGGCATCTACCTCCAGGGCGGCACCGAGCACACTCACGGCATCACGTCGTCGCTGCTCTCCAACACCGCGATCCGGGTCGGCGAGATCCTCGACTCGATCGTCGAACAGCGTCCGCAGAGCGACCCCGACGACCTCCGAGCGGTCGCCGACGGGATAGGCACGGCCCGCTAGGAGCCCCGCTCCCGAGCCCGACGCCCCACCACACCCCCCCCGCACGCCACCCCCACACGCCCCGCCCGCCGCAACGCCGTCGTGCACGGCGGTCGTGGCACGCACCGTGAAACCCCCGTGAAAGGAACATACGTGTCCACTGGAGCACGTCCCGCGCTCGCGCGGTTCGCCAGAAACATCCCCCGCGTGGCCATCGCCGCCGTCGCCGCGCTCGCTCTGGCCGCCTGTGGGGGCGGCACCGAGAAGACGGAGTCCAAGCCGTCGGCCGGGGCCGGCGATGGCTCGAAGGCCGCCGCCTTCCCGGTGACCGTCGCGCACAAGTACGGCAGCACGACGATCGACAAGGAGCCGAAGAAGATCGTCACGCTCGGCCTCTCCGACCAGGACGCCGTGCTGGCCCTGGGGATCAAGCCGGTCGGTTCGGTGGACTGGTTCAAGGAGAAGCCGTACGGCAAGTGGCCCTGGACGAAGGACAAGTGGGGGTCCGAGCAGCCGCAGATCGTCGGTGAGCGCGACGAGTACAACATGGAGATGATCGCGGCGCTCCAGCCGGACCTGGTCATCGCCCAGTACTCCGGCATGAAGAAGGAGCAGTACGACACGCTCTCCAAGTTCACCAAGGTCGTCGCCCAGCCCAAGGAGCACCCCGACTACGGCGCGCCCTGGCAGGTCATGACCCGGCAGATCGGCAAGGCGCTCGGCAAGGACGCCGAGACCGAGAAGCTGATCACGGACATCGACACGCGCTTCAAGGCCGTCCGGGACAAGCACCCCGAGTTCGCGCAGAAGACCCTGGCCGTGGCCGACAGCTTCGAGGCCGGCAAGTACTCCGCCTTCACCAAGACCGACCCCAAGGCGATCTTCTTCTCCGAACTCGGCTTCAAGCTGAAGCCCGAGATCGACTCCCTGGCCAAGCCGGGCTACAACGTCGCCGAGCTGAGCGCCGAGAAGCTGAACGTGCTCGACGTCGACCGCCTCGTCTGGGTCACCTCCAGCACCGAGGCCAACGACCGGATCAAGGCCGAGCCGCTCTACACCAAGCTGAAGGTCCAGCAGGAGAAGCGCGACCTGTTCGTGCCGTACCAGGACCCGGACATCGGCGCGGCCTTCTCCTTCAACACGGTCCTGTCGATCCCGTACGCGATCGACCAGATCGAGCCGCTGCTGGCGGCCATCAAGTAGTCGCAGCACCACCGCGGGTCCCATCTCGCCGTCGGCATTCCGCGGCGGGGTGGGACCCGCACCGACCACTGGCGCACCACCAGGGAAAGGCCCTTTCGAACGATGTTTGACGTCGAGTCGGACCGGACGTCCTCCGCTTCCGGGATCCCCCTCACCGGTGGGCAATCCGGGATCTGGCTAGCCCAGCAGATCGAACCGGACAGCTCCGCCTACAACATCGTGTTCGTCCTTGACCTGCGTGGCGACACCGACCTCGACCGCCTCACCGCCTCCGTGCGCACGGCCGTCGAGGAGGCCGAATGCCTGCACGTACGGGTCGCCGACGATGACGGCTCCCCCCGGCAGACCCTCGACCGCGCGCCCTTCGAGATCCCCGTCGTGGACCTGCGCGACGCCCCGGACCCCGAAGCCGCCGCCACCGCCTGGATGACCGCCGACCGCGACCGTCCCGTCGACCTCGCCGGTGACCCGCTCTTCGCCCAGGCACTGCTCCGGCTCTCGGACGACCACGTCGCCTGGTACCAGCGGTACCACCACATCGTCGCCGACGGCATGGGCGTCGCGCTCATCACCCGCCGGGCGGGCGAGCTCTACACCGCCGAAGAGCAGGCACCCGCCCCGCGCGAGTGGTCCCTGACCCGCCTGGTGGACGCCGACCGTGCCTACCGCGCCTCCGACCGCCACGAGCAGGACCGCGCCTACTGGCTGAGCCGCATGGCCGACCGGCCCGAGCCCGTGCGCCTCGTCGAGCGCGTGCCCTCGCCCATGACACGGCGCCTGCGCCGCACGGCGGAGCTGTCCGCCGAGGCCACCGACCGGCTGAACGCCGCCGCAGACAACGCCGGTGTGCGCCCCTCCCGACTCCTGATCGCCGCCGTCGCCGCCTACCTGCACCGCGTCAGCGGTGAGCAGGACCTCGTGCTCGGACTGCCGATCGCCGCCCGCGAGGACGCGGTGTCCGCCACCGTCCCCGGCATGGTGTCCAACATCGTCCCGCTGCGCGTGTCCGTCCGCCCCGCCACGACCGGCGCCGAACTCCTGACCGGGATACGGCACGCGATCGCCGAAGCCGTCGCCCACGGACGCTACCGCGCCGAAGACCTGGCCAGGGAGCTGGGACTGGCCGACGGCGTACCGGAACTCGTCGGCCCGACCGTCAACATCCTGCCCCGTGCCGAGGACCTGCGATTCCCCGGCCAGGGGGCCGAACTCGCCCCGGTCTGGCTCGGTCCGGTCAGCGACCTGGCCCTGAGCTTCGCCGAGCGCGCGCCGGGCAACGGCATCCGCGTCTACTTCGACGCCGACGCCGAGGTCTGCGACGACGAGGCACTGCGCCACCACGAGCACCGCTTCCTCGCCGTCCTGCACGCCCTCACCTCGAACCTCGACCGCCCGCTCGGCCACATCGAACTGACGTCTGACGCGGAGCGCGCCCGACTCCTCGACGAGTTCGGCGTGTCACCGCGCGAGGTCCCCGAACTGTCCTGGCCGGCCGCATTCGAGCGGCAGGTGCGCCGCGCACCCGGCGCCGTCGCGCTCGTGTACGAGGACCGGGAGATCACGTACGGCGAGCTGAACGCGGCCGCCAACCGGCTGGCCCGCCTCCTCGTCACCCGCGGGGTCCGCACTGAGGACGTCGTCGGCGTGGCGCTCCCGCGCTCTCCCGAACTCGTCGTCTCCCTGCTGGCGGTGATGAAGGCCGGGGCCGCGTATCTGCCGCTGGACGCCGACCACCCGCAGGACCGCATCGCCTACATGCTGACCGACGCGGGCGCGCGCACCGTCATCACC
The DNA here is from genome assembly GCF_042735655.1 of Streptomyces sp. NPDC059567. Lineage (NCBI taxonomy): Bacteria > Bacillati > Actinomycetota > Actinomycetes > Kitasatosporales > Streptomycetaceae > Streptomyces > Streptomyces sp. NPDC059567. The sequence continues at coordinate 17,826 of NZ_JBHWBS010000094.1, forward strand.
ACGTGCGAGCTGTCCGGCACGCTCCCCGACACCCCCGGCATCGCACACCTGCTCCTCGACGAACCGTCCGTGACGGCCGAGTGCGCCGGCCTCGGCGACTCGGATATCGACCTGCCCATCGCCCTGGACCAGGCCGCGTACGTCATCTACACCTCCGGCTCCACGGGCCGCCCCAAGGGGGCCGTCGTCTCGCACGACGGCGTCGGCAGCCTCATCGCCACCGCCACCGACCGCATCGGCATCACCCCCGACAGCCATGTCGTCCAGTTCGCCTCCGTGGGCTTCGACGTGACGGTATGGGACCTGATCATGTCGCTGTGCGTCGGCGGCCGGGTGATCGTCGTGCCCGCCGACCGCCGCGTCCCCGGACCGGCCCTCACCGACTACATCGCCCGCCATCGCGCCACCCACATGATCCTGCCGCCTTCACTCGTCTCGGCGCTGCCCCGGGACTGCGAGCTGCCCGAAGGCTCGGTACTGGTCGTCGGCACCGAGGCGGTGCCCGGCGAACTCATCGCCCGCTGGTCCGGACGCGTCCAGGTCGTCGTCGCGTACGGCCTCACCGAGGCGACGGTCAACTCCACTCTGTGGCTCGCCGAACCGGACCGCCCGGGTCCGGCGCCCATCGGCCGCCCGGACCCCAACACCCGTGCCTACGTGCTCGATTCGGCGCTCCGCCCCGTCCCCGTGGGCACCGAAGGCGAGCTGTACGTCGCCGGGCGCGGCCTGGCCCGCGGCTACCTCGGCAGGCAGGCCCTCACCTCGGAGCGCTTCGTCGCCGACCCGTACGGCGAACCGGGCAGCCGCATGTACCGGACGGGCGACCGGGTGCGCTGGGGCGCCGACGGCAACCTGGACTTCCTCGGCCGCGCGGACGGCCAGCTCAAGATCCGAGGGCACCGGATCGAGCCCGGCGAGATCGAGAGCGCCTTCATGGCCTGCCCCGGCATCGCCCAGGCCGCCGTCCTCGTCCGCCAGGACCACCGGGGCGTCAACCGGCTCGTGGCCTATCTCGCCGCCGAGAGCGATGCCGCCGCGGACCCCGACGCCGCCGTGGCGCGGGCACGAGCCCAGGTCGCGGAGACCCTCCCGGACCACATGATCCCCTCGGCCCTCGTACGCCTCGACGGGCCGCTGCCGCTGACGCCGAACGGCAAGCTCGACAGCCGCGCCCTGCCCGCTCCGCAGTGGACGGCGATGGCCGGGGACGACGCGCCCACGACGCCCACCGAGACCGCGCTGGCCGCGCTCGTCGCCGAGGTGCTCGACCTGCCGTCGGTCGGCGTCCACGACAGCTTCTTCGAGCTGGGCGGCGACAGCATCGTCGCGATCCAGCTCGTCAACCGCGCCCGCACCGCCGGACTCGCGATCACGCCCCGTGACGTGTTCCGCCGGCGGACCGTGGCGGCGCTCGCCAGGACCGCCGACCGGACGGCGGCCGAAGCCACCCCGGCGACCACCCGGACGGTGGAGCTCGACGAGGACGCCCTGCCCGTCTCGCCGCTCCAGGAAGGTTTCTTCTTCCACGCCGAGTTCGACCAGGAGGCCGGCGACCTGTACGTCGTCCAGGAACTCCTCGACTTCGCGGACACCGTCGAACCGGACCGGCTGCGCGGGGCACTCCAGCTGCTCCTGGACCGGCACCCACTGCTGCGCGCCTCGTTCCGCCAACTCCCCGGCGGCGACGTCGTCCAGCGCCTGGCCGACCACGTGACCCTTCCGTGGCACGAGGCCGACACCGAGCGGACCACCCTGGAGGACATCCTGCGGCAGGACCGCTCCGAGCGGTTCGACCTGGCCCTGCCACCGCTGATGCGGGCCACGCTGATCCGGGACGGACAGCGCCACCGGCTGCTGCTCACCCTGCACCACGTCATCGCCGACGGCTGGTCGGTCTCCGTCCTGCTGCGGGAACTCACCGCCGCCTACCGGGGCGAGACCCTCCCGACGCCCGCCGTCCCGCACGGGTATCTGTCCTGGCTGGCAGGCCGGGACCGGGACGCCGCCCGCGACGCGTGGCGCGAGGCCCTGTCAGGCCTGGAGGGCCCGACCCGGCTTCCCGCCCTCTCCGGCGCACCGAAGGACGACACGTCGACGCCCACCGGGCACGAGCGCGTGGACGTCCGGCTCTCCGAAGCCCTCACCGACGAACTGACCGGCCGCGCCCGCACCCTCGGCGTCACCCTGAGCACTGTCGTCCACGGAGCCTGGGCCCTGCTGCTCGGCGGTCTCACCGGCAGTCAGGACGTCGTCTTCGGCACCACCGTGTCCGGGCGCACCACCGAGGTCGAGGGCCTGGACTCCGCCGTGGGCCTCTTCATCAACACCGTTCCGGCCCGGGTGCACCCGCGGCCCGACGAGTCCCTCGCCGAGCTGCTGCACCGGATCCAGGACGAGCACGCGGCACTCCTGGACCACCAGCACCTGGGGCTCGCCGACATCCAGCGGACCGCCGGCCAGGGCCCGGGCGAACTCTTCGACACCCTCGTGGTGTTCGAGAACTACCCGACGGGCGACGGGCAGGCCGCCCAGGAGCCCTTGGTCACCGGCGCCGAGGTGCTCGACGCCGTGCACTATCCGCTCGCGTTGATCGTCGAGCGGCGCGAGGGGCATCTGTCGCTGCGGCTCACGTACGACACGGCCCGGCTCGACCGGATCGCCGCCGCCGTGCTCGCCCACCGCCTCGAAGCGCTGCTGCGGATCCTCGCCGCCGACCCCGACCGCCGTGTGGCCCGCACCGGACTGCTGTCCGAGCGCGAGCGCGAGCGCCTCACCGAGCTGAACGCCACCGCACATCCGCTCCCCGACACGGACGCCACGCTCGCCACGCTCTTCGCCGCACAGGTGGCGCTGACCCCCGACGCGCCGGCCGTCGTCTTCGAGAACACCACCCTGACCTACGCCGAACTCGACCGGCGCGCCGAAGCCCTGGCCCGCCGACTGCGGACGCGCGGGGCAGGACCCGATCGGTTCGTCGCCGTAGCCGTGCCGCGCTCGGCGGAACTCATGGTCGCGCTGCTCGCGGTGCTCAGGACCGGCGCCGCCTACCTCCCCCTGGATCTCGACTACCCCGCCGACCGGGTGGCGTTCATGCTCGGCGACTCCGGGGCGCGTACGGTCGTGACCACCGCCGAGGCGGCTCGGCGGCTGCCCGACGCGCCGGGGATCGAGCACGTTCTGGTGGCCACGGAGGACGTCTCCGACGCGTCCGCGGGGCACGACGCGGACGTGCCCGACACGCCCGTGGCGCAGGCGGGGCCCGACCACCCCGCGTATCTCATCTACACCTCCGGCTCCACCGGCCGCCCCAAGGGCGTCACCGTCACCCACCGGGCGGTCGTCAACCGACTCGCCTGGATGCAGGGCGAGTACGGGCTCGGCGCCGACGACCGGGTGCTGCAGAAGACCCCGTCCAGCTTCGACGTCTCGGTGTGGGAGTTCTTCTGGGCCCTGACCGAGGGCGCGACCGTCGTCCTCGCCCGGCCCGACGGCCACCGCGACCCCGCCTACCTGGCCGAGCTGATCCACACCCGGCGGATCACCACACTGCACTTCGTACCGTCCATGCTGGCCGCCTTCGTCCAGGTCCTGGAGGCCGGTACGGGCGCTCCGGACTGGGCGGCGAGCCTGCGCCGCGTCTTCTGCAGCGGCGAGGCGCTCACGGGCCCGGACGCCCGGCGCTGGTCGGACCTGACATCCCGCCACGGGCGGAACCCCGTACCCCTGCACAACCTGTACGGGCCCACCGAGGCGGCCGTGGACGTGACGTACTTCCCGTACGAAAGCGGCACCGAGCCCGCCGTCCCCATCGGCCGACCGGTGTGGAACACCCGGCTGCACGTGCTGGACACCCTTCTGCGTCCCGTGCCGGACGGGGTGCCCGGCGAGCTCTACCTCGCCGGGGTCCAGCTGGCACGCGGCTACCACGACAGGCCCGGCACGACCGCCGAGCGGTTCGTCGCCGACCCGTTCGGCGCGCCGGGCACTCGCATGTACCGCACCGGTGACCTGGTCCGCCGCCGCGCCGACGGAGCCGTCGAGTACCTCGGGCGCACCGACCGGCAGGTGAAGATCCGTGGCAACCGGATCGAGCCGGGCGAGATCGAGAGCGCCCTGGCCGCCCTCCCGGGCGTCGCCCGCGCCGCCGTGATCGTCCGCGACGGTGCGCTCCTCGGCTACGCGGTTCCCCGCCCCGGCATCGTCCTGGACACCGCCGCCCTCCACGGGGCGCTCGCCGAGGCGCTGCCCGCGGCGATGGTGCCGAGCGCCGTCGCGGCCCTGGACGAGCTGCCGCTGTCACCCAGCGGCAAGCTCGACCAGAACGCCCTGCCCTCGCCGTCCGTCGCCCCCGTGGCCGGCGGCCGCGCGCCCCGCGACGAGCGGGAGAGCGCCCTGTGCGCGATCTTCACCGACGTCCTCGACCTGCCCGGGATCGGTGCCGACGACGACTTCTTCATGCTCGGCGGCGACAGCCTCACCTCGATAGCCGTCGCCACCCGGGCCCGTGAAAGGGGACTGACCATCAGCCCGCGCGATGTGTTCGAGCACCGCACGCCCGCCGCGCTCGCCGCGGCGGCCGCGAGCGTGCCGGACGAGCCTGCCGAGCAGACCGCACCGACCGCGGAGACGCCCGCCACAGGTGTCACCGTCTCCGCCGCCGACGCCGGACAGGCCGCCGCCGCCCTCCAGGCGATGCTGGCCGCCCAGGCACAGTCCGGTGCGGCGGTCGACCCCGCCCTGCAGGCGCTGCTCGCCCAGCTGACCGCCGGCGCGCCTGCGGAGCCCGAGGCCCCCGTCCCGCTGGGCGGCCTCGCATGGTCGCCGGAGGAGACCGCGCGCGTCGAAGCCGCCGCCGGGCTGCCGGTCGCCGACATCTGGCCGCTCTCCCCGCTCCAGGAGGGCATGTACTTCCACGCCACCTACGACGCCGGCGACGCGCTCGACGTCTACCTCTCGCAGGAGACCCTGGACTTCGACCACCGGCTCGACACCGAACGGCTGCGCGCCGCCGGCCGGGCGCTGCTGGAGCGGAACACCAGCCTGCGCGCCGGGTTCACCAGCGACGGACTGCCCCGGCCCGTGCAGTTCATCGCCGACGGCGCCGAGATACCCCTGGTGGAGATCGACGTGTCCGGGCTGCCGGCCGAGGAGCAGCGCGCCCGCGTGGACGAGCTGCTGGCCGCCGACCGCCGCCGGCGATTCGACCTCTCCGCGGCGCCGCTGTGCCGGCTGCTGCTCATCCGGCTCGGCGACGGCCGTGACCGTCTCGTCGTCACCCACCACCTCATCCTGTGGGACGGCTGGTCCGCGTGGCTGTTCCTGGAGGAGCTGTTCACGCTGTACGAGCGGGCCGGCGACACCACCGGTCTGCCCGCCCCCGGTTCGTACCGCGACTATCTGGCCTGGCTGGACGGGCAGGACACCGCGCAGGCCCTCGGCGCCTGGCGCGGCGCGCTCTCCGGATTCGACGAGCCGACCCTGGTCGCCCCTACCGGGCGCGACGCGGGCCCGGTCATCCCGGCGGACTTCGACGCCGTGCTCACCCGGGAGACCAGCGACCGGCTGCGCCGGCTGGCCCGCCGGCACGGACTCACCCTCAACACCCTGCTGAACGCGGCCTGGGGCCTGGTCCTCTCGGCGATGACCGGCCGCGGCGACGTCGCCTTCGGCACGGCCGTCGCCGGACGGCCCGCGGACGTGCCGAACGCCGCCGGCATCATCGGCATGTTCCTCAACACGATCCCGGCGCGCGTCGCGTTCGCCCCGGACGAGCCGCTGCTCGACCTGCTGCGGCGGATGCAGACCGAGCGCGCCGCCGTCATGCCGTACGAGTACGTCGGGCTCGGAACGCTCCAGCAGGAGACCGGTCACCGCCGGCTGTTCGACACCCTGTTCGTGCTCCGCTCGGCCGACGGCGAGGACCGGGCCGCTGCGCTCCGGCAGCGGTACGGGATCACCGACGTGTCGAACGTGGACGGCACCCACTTCCCGCTCACCCTGATCGTGACGCCCGAGACCCGGCTGAAGGTCACGCTGGCGGCCCGCCCCGATCTGTTCGACACGGAGGACGCCACCGCGATCCTCGCACGGTTCACGACCGTCCTCGGGCGGCTCGCCGAGACCCTGGACGACCTGTCCGCCGCCTCCGCCCGGACCGTCGACGTCGACCTGCTGCTGCCCGCCGAGCGTGCCGCGCTGCGCGCCGGCTGGGAGGGGGGCCGCGAGCCCGTACCGAACGAGACCGTCGCCGACATGCTCGCCGACCAGGTCGCCCGCACCCCCGACGCGGTGGCGCTGGTCTTCGGCGAGCGTGCCCTGACGTACGCCGAACTGGACGCGCACATCAACCGGATCGCCCGGCTCCTGCTCGCCCGGGGTGCGGGACCCGAGAAGGCCGTCGCGCTCGCCCTGCCCCGCTCCATCGACATGGTCGCCGCCCTGTTCGCCGTGCTGCGGACCGGCGCCGCCTATCTGCCGCTCGACCTCGACCACCCCGCCGACCGGCTGCGGCTGATGGCCCAGGACACCGGACCGCTCTGCCTGGTGTCCACGACCGCCGTGGCCCCGACCCTGCGCGGCGACACCGGCCCCGTCGCCCCCGAACTCCTCCTGGACGACGAGGCCGTGGCCGCCGAACTGGCCGCCCTGTCCGGCAGCGAGATCACCGACGCCGAACGGCCCGCCTTCGCCCACGACGTGACCGACCGCCTCGATCACCCGGCCTACATCATCTACACCTCCGGCTCGACCGGCCGCCCGAAGGGCGTCGTCACCCCCTACCGGGGCCTGACGAACATGCAGCTCAACCACCAGAGGGAGATCTTCGACCCGGCCATCGCCTCGGCGGGCGGGCGGCGGCTGCGCATCGCGCACACCGTCTCCTTCGCCTTCGACATGTCCTGGGAGGAGCTGCTCTGGCTCGTCGAGGGCCACGAGGTCCACGTCTGCGACGAGGAACTGCGCCGCGACGCCGAAGCACTGGTCGCCTACTGCGACCGCCACCGCGTCGACGTGGTCAACGTGACCCCCACCTACGCCCAACTCCTCATCGAGGAGGGCCTGCTGGACCGGGACGAGACGACCGGGAAGCACCGCCCCGCGCTCGTCCTGCTCGGCGGCGAGGCCGTCTCGGACACGGTGTGGACGCGACTGCGCCGCACCGAGGGCACCTACGGCTACAACCTGTACGGCCCCACCGAGTACACGATCAACACCCTCGGCGGCTCCACCACCGACAGCGCGACCCCCACGGTCGGCATCCCCATCCGCAACACCCGCGCCCACATCCTGGACGCGATGCTGCGGCCGGTGCCGCCCGGCTGCCCCGGCGAGTTGTACATCGCGGGCACCGGCCTGGCCCGCGGCTACCACGACCGCCCCGGCCTGACCGCCGAGCGCTTCGTCGCCGACCCCTTCGGCGAGCCCGGCGAGCGGATGTACCGCACCGGAGACCTCGTACGGCAGCGCCCCGACGGCCTCCTCGACTTCCTCGGCCGCACCGACGACCAGGTCAAGATCCGCGGCTACCGCATCGAGCTGGGCGAGATCTCCTCCGCCCTGTCCGCACACCCCGACGTCGCCCACGCGGCGGTCGTCGTGAACGAGAGCACCGGGACGAAGCGCCTGGTCGGCTACTTCGCGCCGGAGGACGGCACCGAGGCGGACGACGCCCTGATCCAGCGGTTGCGCGAGCATCTGAAGGCCGGCCTGCCCGACTACATGGTCCCCACCGCGCTCGTCGCCGTGGAGACGCTCCCGATCACCGTCAACGGCAAGCTCGACGTCAAGGCCCTGCCCGCCCCGGACTTCGGCGGCACCGGCACCAGCCGCCCGCCCCGCACCCCGCGCGAGGAGACGCTCTGCGCCCTCTTCGCGGAAGTCCTGGGGCTCGCGGAGGGCAGCGTCGGCATCGACAGCGACTTCTTCGAGCTCGGCGGCCACTCGCTGCTCGCCACCCGCCTCGTCAGCCGCGCCCGCACCGCCCTCGACGCCGAACTCGCCATCCGCGACCTGTTCGAGGCACCCACCGTCGCCGAACTCGTGGAGCGCGCCGCCGCCTCCCACGGCACCGCCCGCCCGGCCCTGACGGCGGGGGAGCGGCCCAAGGAGCTGCCGCTGTCCCACGCCCAGCAGCGGCTCTGGGTCATCCAGCAGATCGAGTGCACCTCGGCCGCGTACAACTTCCCGCTGGTCATGCGCTTGCGCGGCGCCCTCGACGTCGAGGCGTGGGGGACCGCCCTCGCCGACGTGACGGCGCGGCACGAAGCCCTGCGGACGGTGTTCGTGGAGCCCGACGGCCAGGCCGTCCAACGCGTGCTGCCCGCCGACGAGGCACGGCCCGTGGTGGAGCGCCTGCACGCCACCGAGGACCAGGTGCCCGCGCTCGTCGAGGCCGCCGTCAACAGGCCGTTCGACCTCGCCGCCGAGCTTCCGCTGCGCGCCACGGTCGTCGAGCTGGCCCCCGAGGACCACGTCGTCATCCTGCTGCTGCACCACATCACCACCGACGAGTGGTCGGACCGCCCCTTCCTCCGCGACCTGGCCACCGCCTACGCCGCCCGCGTCTCCGGCGCGGCACCGGACTGGGAGCCGCTGCCCGTCCAGTACGCCGACTACGCCCTGTGGCAGCAGCGACTGCTCGGCGACCCGGCCGAGGCGGACAGCCTCGCCGCCCGGCAGCTGGAGTACTGGCGCACGACCCTGGACGGCGCGCCCGAGGAGCTGGAACTGCCCACGGACCGGCCCCGCCCGGCCCGGCCGGCCTTCTCCGGCGCCGAACTGGACATCGCGTTCGACGCCGACGTCCACGAGGGGCTGAAGCGGCTCGCCCGCGAGACCGGGGCCAGCATGTTCATGGTGGTGCACGCGGCCGTGGCCGCCCTGCTCCACCGCATGGGCGCCGGTACGGACATCCCCCTCGGCTCGCCCATCGCGGGGCGCGGCGACGAGGCCCTCGACGACCTGGTCGGGTTCTTCGTCAACACGCTCGTGCTGCGCACCGACCTGAGCGGCGACCCGAGCTTCACCGAACTGCTCGCCCGGGTCCGGGAGACCGACCTGGCCGCGTTCTCGCATGCGGACGTGCCGTTCGAGTCCGTGGTGGAGAAGCTCAACCCGACCCGCTCCCTCTCCCGCAACCCGCTGTTCCAGGTGATGGTCGGCTACCACGCCCGCACCGGCTTCGGACTGGAACTGCCCGGCCTCCACGCCGACTACGTACCGTTCCGCATCCACTCGGCCAAGTTCGACCTGGTGTTCAGCTTCACCGAGCACACCCCGGCCGACGGCGGCCCCGGCTCCCTGGGCTGCCGCCTGGAGTTCGCCACGGAGCTGTTCGACCACGGGACCGCCGAGCGCCTCGGCGACCGCCTCCGGAGTCTCGTCGCGGCGCTCGTCGCCGCACCCGAGCAGCCCGTCTCGACGGCGGAGATCCTCGACGACGACGAGCGGCAGCTGGTCCTGGAGGGCTTCAACGGCACGGCCCGCGAGGTCGACGAGGAGTCCTTCCCGGCCCTGTTCGCGCAGCGGCTCGCCGAACGCCCCGACGCCGTCGCCGTCGTCGACCGCGACCGGTCCGTGACGTACGCGGAGCTCGACGCCCGCGCCAACCGCCTCGCCCGGCTCCTCGCCGCGCGCGGTGCGGGCACCGAGAGCGTGGTCGGCGTGGCCGTGCCCCGCTCGGTCGACATGGTCGCCACGGTGCTCGCCGCGCTGAAGCTCGGCGCCGCGTTCCTGCCGCTCGACCTGGTCCACCCGGCCGACCGCCTCACGTACATGATCGAGGACTCCCGGGCGGCGCTCGTGGTCGGCACCGAGCCCGTCGCGGGCAAGATCCCCGAGGTCGCCGGCGTACCGGTGGTGCTGCTCGACGAGCCCTCCGTGGCCGCCGAGCTGGAGACCCTGCCGGAGACCGCGCTCGACGGGAAGCCGGTCCTCCTGGACCAGGCCGCGTACGTCATCTACACCTCGGGCTCCACCGGCCGTCCCAAGGGCGTCGTCGTCCCGCACGAGGGCATCTCCAGCCTGGTCGTCACCGCCGTGGACCGGATGGGCCTGGAGAACGACAGCCATGTCCTGCAGTTCGCCTCGATCGGCTTCGACGTCTTCGCGTTCGAACTGGCGATGGCGCTCTGCCACGGCGGACGGCTCGTCCTCATCACCGACGAGGCCCGGGTCGCCGGACCGGCGCTCACCGACTTCCTCGCCGAGCAGCGGATCACCCACATGATCCTGCCGCCGTCCCTGGTGTCGGCACTGCCGCCCGGCTGCGAGCTGCCCGAGGGATCGACCGTCCTGGTCGGTACGGAGACGGTGCCGCCGGACGTCTTCGAGCGGTTCGGCGCCACGGCCCACCTGATCTGCGCCTACGGACTCACGGAGGCTACGGTCAACTCCACGCTGTGGCCCTCCCGCGAACACGGAGGCCGTCCGTCCGGCCGCGTGCCGATCGGCCGGCCCGACCCCAACACCCGCGCCTACGTCCTGGACGACCACCTGCGGCCCGTCCCGCCGGGTGTCGTCGGCGAGCTGTACGTCTCCGGACGCGGCCTCGCCCGCGGCTACCTCGGCAAGACCGCGCTGACCTCCGAGCGGTTCGTCGCCGACCCGTACGGCCCGGCCGGCAGCCGGATGTACCGCACCGGTGACCGCGCCCGCTGGCGCGCGGACGGCAATCTGGACTTCCTCGGGCGCGTCGACACCCAGGTGAAGGTCCGCGGTTTCCGCATCGAGCTCGGCGAGATCGAGGCGGCCCTCGCGGGGCACCCGGCGGTCGCCCAGGCCGCCGTGCTGCCCGACCGCGACGGCGACATCGTCCGTCTCGTCGGCTACGCCGTCCCCGAGGCGGGGGAGTCCGTGGAGCTGGACCCGCAGGAGCTGCGCGCCCATGTGGCCGGGCAGCTGCCCGAGTACATGGTCCCGGCGCTCGTCGTGCCGCTGGACGGCCCGCTGCCGCTGACCCCCAACGGCAAGCTGGACCGCAAGGCGCTGCCCGTCCCGGACTGGGCCGCGATGACCGGCGACACGCTGCCGGCCAACGAGACGCAGGCCAGGCTCGCCGCGCTGTTCGGCGAGATCCTCAAGCTGGAGAAGGTCGGCATCCACGACAACTTCTTCGCGCTCGGCGGCCATTCCATGGCGTCGATGCGGCTCCTGGGCCGCATCCGTGCCGAGTTCGGCGTCGAGCTGAGCATCCGGGACGTCTTCGACGCGCTGACCGTCGCCGGCATCGAGGGCAAGCTCAAGGGCGCGTCCACGGCCCGCCCGGCGCTGCGCCCGAAGGAGGACCGTCAGGAGCCGCTCCTCGCCGCCCCCGTCCAGCGCTGGCAGTGGGACGCCCACGGCCGCACCCCCCGCTTCGACCACGCGCTCGTGCTGCGTTCGCCCGGCGGTCTGGACGCGGACGCACTGGCCGCGGCCCTCACCGACGTGGCGGGCCGTCACGAGCCCCTGCGGACGGCGTTCGCGGAGCAGGACGGCGCGCTGCGCCACCGGGCCGTCCAGCCCCCGGCGCTGCTCCTGGAGGAGTGCGCGGACCTGGAGGCGCGGCTGACCGAGCTGGCGGCCGGATCGCCGGAGCCGGAGCGCACGGCTCCGTTCGCGGCCCGTCTGCTGACGGCGGCCACGGGCGAGCAGGCGCTGCTGCTGACCATGCACTACCTGACGGTGGACGAATGGTCGGTGGTCCCCCTCTTCCGTGACCTGACGGCGGCCTACGCGGCGCGTACGGAAGGCAGGGCGCCAGAGTGGCGGCCGCTGCCCGTCTCGTACGCGGACTACGCCCTGTGGGCCCGGGAGGTCCTGGGCGACCTGGACGACCCGGACAGCAGGGGCGGCCGCCAGCTCGCCTACTGGCGCGAGACGTTGAAGGACGTACCGGCCGAGCTGGCCCTCCCGGCGGACGGGCCGCGCTCGACCTCGCCCGGCGCGGACCACGTGGGCTTCGTCCTGGACGAGCAGCTGCATGCGGCCGTGGACGACCTGGCCCGGGCGACCGGCACCAGCATGTTCATGGTGCTGCACTCCGCCCTGGCGGCGCTGCTCACCGCCCACGGCGCGGGCACGGACCTGCCGATCGGCACGATGGTCGCCGGCCGTACGGACGACCAGCTGGCCGATCTCGTGGGCTGCTTCTTCAACACGGTCGTGCTGCGCACCGACACCGCCGGCGACCCGACCTTCGCGGAGCTGCTGTCCCGCGTACGGGAGACCACGCTCGGCGCCCTCGACCGGCAGGAAGTCCCGTTCGAGGAGGTCGTCCGCGCGACCGGACTGCCTCAGGAGGGCCCGCAGGTCATGGTGATCCACCATGAACAGGCGGACCTGGAGCAGCTGGAGGGCGGTCTCGGTTCCCTCGACGCCGTACCGACCGGCTCGACCAGGGCGCGGCTGACCCTCAGCTTCTACGAGCCGCAGGGTGACGGGCCGGTCCACTGCGGCCTGATCCACGCGACCGACCTGCTCGGCACCGCCAAGGCACGGCGGCTCGCCGACGAACTTCAGAGGCTGCTGCGGACCGTGGCAGCCGACCCCGGACAGCCGCTCTCGGAGCTGTTCACCGCCATGTCCACAAGGAGTGACAACGCATGAGCACCAACCCGTTCGAGGACCCGCAGGGCCGCTTCCTGGTCCTCGTGAACGACGAGAACCAGCACTCGCTGTGGCCTTCCTTCGCGGAGGTGCCGGCCGGGTGGCGGACCGTGTTCGGTGAGGACACCCGCGAGGCATGCACCGCCTACGTCGAGACCCACTGGACCGACCTCCGCCCGGCGAGCCTCGTGGCCCAGCAGGGCTGACGCGGAGCCGGGCGAGATACGAGACCGCCGCCCTCGGGAGTGCTTCCCGAG
>NZ_JBHWBS010000095.1:0-17065 GCF_042735655.1 Streptomyces sp. NPDC059567
CGTCCTGGGCAACCCCCAACACGACCGCACCAAGGCATTCCTCTCCAAGGTGCTGTAGGGGGTCGTACGGGGAAGGGGGTGCGGACACTGGTCCGCACCCCCTTCTCGTCGCGGCTCCGCACCCCTTCCCGTAGCACCATGGAGTAGGGCGTTCCTAGACGGGCGGCACGGGCGGTCAGATGCCTCTGACCACGCAGAAGGGATGTCCGGCCGGGTCGGTGAGGACGCGCCACCTGGCCTCGTTCGGCTGGTGGTCCGGCTTGGCCGCGCCCAGTCGCAGGAGCTGGGCCTCCGCCTCGTCCAGGTCGTCGACGTCGAAATCGAGGTGGAACTGCTGGGGGACGGTTTGGTCGGGCCATTGTGGAGCCTGGTAGTCGTCGACCCGTTGGAAGCCGATGAGGAGGCCGCCCTCGCCGCAGAGGCCCGCGAAGTCGGCGTCCGACTTGGGGTGGGGTGCGAGGCCGGTGGCCTGCTGGTAGAACGCCGCGAGGGCGAGCGGATCCGGGCAGTCCAGTGTGATCGCGGACAACTTCATCTGCAGGGGCATGGCACCTCCGGCCGACCTGTGGGCTTCGCAGACCTCAACCTAGACGCGGCCCCCTGGATGCGCCCGCGAGTTTTCGACGGCCGCTCACCACTTCGGCTGCCGGAGCGCGAAGCCGTCGCCCTCCCGTCGGACTTCCACCACGCCCCCGCCCCCGAAGTGGGCGGGCACCACCAGTTCCCGTTCGGCGGCGGCTCGTTCGAGGATTCGGCGTCGGCTCGTCACCGCCCCTCGGGCGTCCAGGCAGAAGCAGCTGTTGCACGAAGGGGCGAGGACCTGGACAGGGCTGTGCAGCAGGTCGCCGACGAAGACCGCCCTGTCCGCTCCGGACGCCAGACGCAGCACGCTGGAACCCGGTGTGTGCCCCGGTGCCGGTTCCAGCGTGAGGTGGGCGTCGATGCGGTGGGTGCCGTCCCAGACCACGGACTGCCCCGCCCGGTGCACGGGCGCGACGCTGTCCTGGTAGACGAGCCGGTCGTCCTCCTGCCGGCCCTTGCCGTCCGCGTTGTCCGGGCCGAAGTGGGCGTCGTCCGCGGCCGGAATGAGGTACTGGGCGTTGGGGAACGTCGGGATCCACTCCCCCTCGGCGCCGCTGGTGTTCCAGCCGACGTGATCGGCGTGGAGGTGGGTGTTGACCACGACGTCGACGTCCTCCGGGTGGACGCCCGCCCGCGCCAGGCCGCCGAGGAAGTCGCCCTGCCAGTGGTGGAACTGCGGCTGGCCGGGGCGCTCGCGACCGTTGCCCACTCCGGTGTCGACGAGCACGGTCCGTCCGCCGCTGCGCAGCACCCACGTCTGCAACGCCATCACCGCCCGGTCGCCGTCCGGCTCCCAGTGGTCCGGCGCCAGCCACTCCTCGTTCGCCTCCCACACGTCCGCTCCGGAGTCCGGGACCAGACCACGGGCCGGCGCGAACGCGCCCTGCCACTCGACGATCCGGATGACCTCGACGTCTCCCAGCACCATGCTCTGAGGGCTCTCATTCTCCATGAGACCGAGCCTAGGAAGGGCCGATGAGCCTCTCAATGCTCATGCCGCTCCGCTGAATACGCGAACGGATCAGAGCCGAGTCGGGCTATACGCTGCATCGGTGGACGTAGTGAGCGACGCGATAGCGACCGTACGCATCGGACAGCCCTCCTCCGACCGGGTGCGGGCGAGCGGGACATGGTGCACACGGCTCGCCCCGTACGACGGTGCGGGCTTCCATGTGGTCCTGGAAGGTTCATGCTGGCTGCTGCCCGACGGCGGCTCGCCCGTCCAACTCGGTGTAGGGGACGCGGTATTGCTGCCGCACGGTACGGGACATGTGATCGCCGACTCCCCCGCCGACCCGGCGACCGTGGCAAGGGCCGTTTCCTTCGAGCACTGGGCTGACGCCCGTGCGCACCGCGACCCGGCACCGTCACCGGGCCTGAGTTCTCTCGGCGGGGTGGAGATGCTCTGCGGCAAGTACCGTCTCGATCGCAGCCGCGCGCACCCCCTCATGGCGGAGCTGCCCCACCTCGTCCACCTGCCGAACCGCGTCGGCGGCAATCCGGAACTGCGCGCCGCGATCGACCTGCTCGGCAGCGAGTTGAGCGCGCAGCGGCCCGGCTCCGGAATCGCCGTCCCGAGCCTCGTCGACCTTCTGCTCGTCTACATGATCCGCTCGTGGGTGACCCGGCACTCCACCGGAGCCTGGTCGGCCGTGCTCGGCGACTCGGTGACGGCGGCCGCCGTACGGGCGCTGCATGCGGACCCGGCGGCGCCGTGGACGAACGATCGTCTGGCCGGCGAGGCCGGCGTCTCCCGGCCCACCCTCGCGCGCCGGTTCACCGCCCTCGTCGGGCGCCCGCCCATGGCCTATCTCACGTGGTGGCGGCTGACTCTGGCCGCCACCATGCTCCGCGACACCCAGGAGTCCTTGGCGGTCATCGCGCGGCGCGTCGGCTACGGAACCCCGTACGCCCTCTCCCACGCCTTCAGCCGCGAGTTCGGCACGACGCCGGGACGCTACCGGACGCGGAACTCGGCGCAGCGGGACACGCGGTCCGCCCCCTGACCCGCCCTCGGATCAGGGCCTGGCCAGGACGTCGGCGAGGGCGTCACGACTGCGCCGGAGATCGTCGATGCGTTCGTCCGTCGCCGCCAGCTCCCGGTCCAGGATCGCCCGCACGTCCACGCACCAGTCGAACTCCGGGAGCTCACCACGGGCGCACGGCAGCACCGCGCGGATGACGTCCGTGGACAGTCCCGCCTGCAGCAGCGCACGCACCTGCCGCACGATGACCACGGAGTCGTCGTCGTACTCGCGGTACCCGTTCGGTCCGCGGCCCGCTTCCAGGAGCCCCTGCTCCCCGTAGTACCTCAACAGCCGTGTGCTGACTCCCGTACGCCGGGACAACTCCCCGATCAGCATGTGACCCGCCCCATTCGGCACCCCATCCCGCTCCGGCCCCCATCCCGCGCCCGGCCTCGCCATCGACGCCCATCCTCAACACCGCACCGAGCCCCTGGCATTCCCGCACGGCCCGCCCACAAGCCCCGCCGCCACCGCGGTCGCCCGCCTCCCGGATACCGGGCGCCGGACCGATTCAGCAGGTGCGGCGCACGTACCCTGGCTTCCCGGCCGGCCGTACGTCAGCGTCCCGCAGGACGATCGAGAGCGTGTCGCCCCAGGCCGCACAGGCCGCGTCGAGGCCCGCGGCCTCGTACTCGATGACGAGCACGCGGTTGTCGAAGGCGGTCGCGTACGGTGCGCACTCCTCGTACTGGCCGCACTCCTCGGCGACCGCGAAGTCGAAGCCGAGGCTTCGGCCCCTCTTCGCGAGGTCCGCGGCGTTCTTCTGGCCGATGGCGAGGCCGGCCGCGTGGGCTCGGTCGACGAGGAGGCGCGCGAAGGCGAGGTCGTGCTCGGCCGTGAGTCGGCCCCCGGACCGTTCGTACGAGTCGAGGTTGTCCGCCTCGACCGCCTGGTAGCCGTCGGTGGCGCACCCGTCGATCCACTCTCCGACGATCGCGGCGAGGCGCTCGCGCTTGGCCGGTGTGGAGACGTCCAGCAGGGCCTCGCCCCAGTCCTCGTCCATGACCAGAGAGCCGGTGGTGTTGCGCAGGAGGAGGTCGGGGTGGTTGGCCCGCCACCAGTCCGTGGCGTCCGGTTGGGCCTGGAAGGCGTTGACGTAGCAGATGTTGTAGAGGCCGGGCGCGGGCTTGACCGTACGGTCGCGGGAGACCGCACCGACACCGGACGGAGGCGAGTACGGCCCGCCGATCTGGTAGTCGAAGCCGACGTGGGGCTCGGGTGGCACCACCTTCCCCGACGGCGCCTGGGACGAGGGCGCGGAGTCGTCGGCGCCCTGCGGGTCGTCGGAGGACGTGCATCCGACGACTGTCGCCGCGAGGACGCCGGCCAAGGCCAGGGCGGACAGCACGTTGCGGACGGGGCGCGGGGCTCTGGCGATCACGGTGCGGGGCTCCTGGCTGCCTCACGGGGGGGCGCTTACCCGTCCGGCGGGAGTGGTCGGTTTGCTGCGGCAGGGGCGACCGCAGTCATACGGTACGGCCCCGCGCGGCCGACGGCTGCGTCGGCCTGCCGGACATCGTGTACGCCGGCAGTACCGTCACCACCGCCACATCGGGTCGGACGAACGTCCCATTCATTCCGTGCCGCCGTCACGTCTGCCGACGTCTCGGCGGGTGGGGTGCTACGACGCTTCGACGGCGGCCTTGATCCGTTGCCCGAACGCGTCGGCGTCCTTGCGGGCGGCGCCGAGCGCGAGGCCGACGAGCAGCTTGCCGATGCCGTGGCCCTCCAGCACGTTGAAGATCCGGACCCGCGTACCGCCGTCCGGCAGGGCCTCCAGGTCGTAGCCCCCTTCGGACGCCGTCACGATGTTCTTGGACACCTCGGCCCAGCGCATCCGGCGCGGTGCGTCGAACTCGGTGATGCGGAACTCGCGCGCCGTCTTCATGCCGGCGTCCTTCACCGTGCTCCGGAACACCGTGCCCACGCCGGTCGGCGCGTCGGGAACCCGCTCGATCCGTTGCACCCGTGGGCTGAACTTGGGGTCGTTGCGCCCGTCGGCGAGGAACGCGAAGACCTCGTCGATGGGGCGGCCGACATCCGTCGTCGCCTCGAACTGTCCGGACATCGGGCCACTCCTTGATCGCTTCCGTCGTGACGGCGAGCGTATGGCTCCGGGCCGGGCCGCGCGCGACGGAGTGCGCCGCGTGGGTGATGGTCCGGCGGTGCCAGGTGGGTGGTGGGTCGGGGTCAGCTCCAGCGGATGCGGGGTGGGCGGACCGCGGCGCACAGCGGCAGTCCGCAGGCGTCGGTCAGCCCGAGCCGCCCCTCGGCCTTGCCGCCGGCGACGGCCTGCTCCGGGAGGTCGTCGAGGAAGAGTTTGGCGCGGCGGAACATCGTGAACTCCTCGCCCGGCGGCTGCTCGCCCCACGTCAGGTAGAGGAACCGCGCCCCACGCCGACCCTGGACGTGAGGTCCGCGGAAGTCCCGGGCGCCGGGGCCGTCCGGGGTGTCGATGGCCTGGACGGTGAACTCCCACACCGCCTCGGGCGCGTCGCCCGGCACGGCGCCCTCCGGCTCGCGCCCGCACTGGACCGCGACGTGCACGTCCCGGTACTCGCCGCATTCACGCCCCGGCAGGTCGTTGCCGACGATCCGTACGAAGAGGTCCGCCATGCCATCCGCTCCCTGGGCTCTCATCGGCCGTCGACGTCCGGCGCCCATCGTAGGACGCGGTCGGCGTGGGCCGATGACAAAGGCTCGCTGCCGCATACGGGGGAGATGCGGCAGCGAGCCTTCACCACCACCATAGCGGTTGATCGTTCAACTGGAAAACTCGACGCCGGACGGGAGGCGGCGCCGGTCAGAGCGAGGTGAGCGGTTCCGCCTCGTAGGCCCGGTGGAGCAGCTCGACGAAGGACGGGGCCTCAGGGAGTGGCACGGAGCCGATGCGGTGGACCGCGACGCCGGGCGTCCAGGAGTTCATGACCACTCCCCCGGACAGGTCCGGCAGATCGGCGATCGTGACCTCCTGGTGGCGCTGTGGGACTCCCAGGCGGTCCAGCTGCCGCCTGACGACGGCCATCGTGGTCCCGCCCAGCATCTCGGCGACGGGCCACACCACCGAGGCTCCGTCCCAGAAGGCCAGGTTCCAGATCGAGCCTTCGCTGATCCTGCCCCGCCGGTCGACGAACGCGGCGTCGTCGAAACCGTCACCGACACCGCGGCGGAGCGCGTACGTCTTGGCCACTTCGCCGACGTGCTTCACACCCGGCAGGAAGCGCTCGTACGGGACCGCCGCCAGCGCCAGCGGACCGTCGGGGCCGCCCGCGCCCGGTCCGGTACGCACGAGCAGCTCGGGCTCCTCGTCGGCGGCGGCGGCGACGGTGAACTCGCCCGACGGTGAGTACGCCGTGGCCACCAGCGAGACATCGGCCGGACCGGCACCCCGCGCTGCCGTTCGGAGCCAGGTGCGCACGCGGTCGTCGGGGAGCGCGCGGCCGAACAGCTCCACGGAGGCGTTCCGCAGCCGCTCCAGGTGGAGGTCGAGGCCCCGGACCCGGCCGCCGCGCACCTGCATGGCGGTGAAGTGGGCGTAGCCCGCGAAGGCCAGCGGCGCGAGCTCCTCGGCGGTCGCCGGCCGGCCGTTGCGGTGCACAACGAAGGTGGTCATGGTGTCGCTCCTGCGGTACGGGAGGGGTGGGGGTGTGCGACGCCCGCGGGGTCGCTCATGGCGCGACGCTATGGCTTCACATCAATGGGAAGGTCAAGTCCGGGCCGCTGCGGCAGGATGGGGGTCATGAACACTTCCGACTGGGTGCCCCTGTTCAGCTTCGAGAACGTTCCCGGCTGCCCGCGGCCGGGGCGGCTCATGGCGGTTTGACTGCGCGACCGCGGTATCGACTGGAATCCCTTCGTCGGTGACGACATCAAGATCGACCTCATGTGCGGGGTCCGCGCGGACGGGCGTTGGCACGGCACGGTCACGGTGAACGTCCGCGCCGAGGTACTGCGCCGGTTCGGCCTCCATCCCGACCAGCCGACATCGGCTCCGGCCGACCCGTTGCCACCGAGCTGGTGGGGTCCTTGGGCGCGCTGACGGACCGTCGGCAACCTCTTCCGTCACATGCGTATCAAGGTCGGCGTTTCGGCCATCTCACCGCTCGGCGCAGGGCCGTTCGCCCCAAGGGTGGATGCAGACCGCATCCGACGCGGGGCACGTCCCCGCGCGGAATCCGCTCCGGCTCAAACACATGTGTTCGATATCCGTGCGTTCGTCGTTGACCCCGGTGCCCATGCCGAAGAGGCTCAGACGACCGTGCAGGAGACCGAAGTTGACTTCAGCCGAGACCACGGACACCCAGGCCGCGACACCACGAGCGACCCCCGCACCGCCGCCGCCACCGCCGCCCGCCGAGATCGCGTACACGGGGGAATACTCCGTGAACCCGCTCGACAACGTCACCTTCCAGGCGATGTGCGCCCGGCTCCCCGCCGTCCTGCGGCGCATCGCCGCGATGTCCTGGGCCGTGGACCGCCGGGCCGTTCTGCTGCTCCTGGCCTGCCAGGTCGTCACGGGCGTGGCGGCCGCCGTCCTGTTGAGCGCCACGGCGCGGGCCATGGGTCCGATCCTGGGCGGCGGGGCCATCGCCGGACGGCTGACGGACGCGCTGCCCGCGCTGCTCGTGGTGGCCGGCGCGACCGCGGCCGCTCGCGGTGCCGGAGCCCTCGCCTTGTACGGGGAGCGACGGATCACGCCCGGGCTGACGACCGTGACGGACTCCGCCCTGGTCGAGGCGGTCTGTCGGGTCGAGGCGGCGGCGTACGCGGTGGACGGGTTCGCCGACCGGCAGGAGGCCGCGGAGATGGGGGTGATCCGTACGCATGTGATGGTCAGCGACGCCCAGCGCTTCATGTCCGCCCTGATCAGGATGGTCACCGCGACCGGGGTTCTGGCGGTGCTCAACGTGCTGATGCTGCCCCTGCTGCTCCTTGCGGTCCTCCCGGCCGGCGTGGGCGCGGTGCTCACCGCGCGTGTCGACTACGAGATCCACTACGCCAATGTCGCCGACCGCAATGTGCGGGGCATGATGCGCTGGTGGTCGACGACCTCCAAGTACGCCGACGAGGTCCGGGCCAACGGCATGACCGACTACCTGCTGTTCTGGTACCGGTCCCTCTCCGAGCGGGTCGACCGGCGCACGCTCGCCGCCGCCCCTCGGACGCTGCGGATCGCGCTCGCGTCCTCGTTGGCCGGCGGAGTGTTCCTCGTCGCCACCTGGGCGGCCCTCGCCTGGCTCGCCGTCACGGGCCGGATCGCGCTCGCCGTCGCCGCCACGGCCGTCGTCGCCGTCCAGACGACCCTGGCCGCGCTGTCCCAGGTCGTCGTCAACGGGGCCGCGGTCTTCCACACCAGCCTCTACCTCGGCGACATGCAGGCGTTCCTGGACGACGCCGGGCGCAGGGCGCCGCGGCGCGGTGAGCTCGCCGTCGCCGCGCCGGTGGAGGAGATCCGGCTGGAGGAGGTCAGCTATCAGTACCCCGGCAAGGAGAAGCCGGCCGTGGACGGCGTCTCCCTGACGCTGCGGCGAGGGGAGATCCTCGCGATCGTCGGGGTGAACGGCTCCGGCAAGAGCACCCTGACCCGCCTGATCACCGGGATCTACCTGGCCGACAAGGGCCGGGTGACCTGGAACGGCTCCGACCTGGCCGGCGTCGACCCGGCGAGCGTCTGGGACCGCACCGGCCTGGTTCCGCAGATCTTCGCGCAGTGGCCGCTGCGCGTCCGCGAGAACGTGACGCTGGGACAACCCCGCACGATCGACGACGGGCCGGTGTGGGAGGCGGTCGAGGCCGTCGGCATGAAGCAGGCCGTGGAGAACCTGCCGAAGGGCCTCGACACCCTACTCGCCCGGGAGGTGTTCGGAGGTGTGGAGCTGTCCGGCGGCCAGTGGCAGCGTCTCGCCTGTTCCCGTGCGCTGTTCCGGCGGCCCGAGCTGCTGATCCTCGACGAGCCCACCTCCCAGATGGATCCGCGCGGGGAGCACGGCATCTTCGAGCGCATCAAGGCCATCGCCGGGGACCGCATCACGATCGTGGTGACGCACCGACTGGAGAACACCCGGATCGCCGACCGTGTGATCTGTCTGGAGAACGGCCGGATCACCGAACAGGGCAGCTATGACGACCTCGTTCACGCCGGAGGTGTCTTCGCCGAGCTGCTCGCGCTCTCCCAGGACCGCTGAGGCTTGCACATCGTGCAATTCTGCTTTTACAGTGTTCAAGCAAGCCCTTGAACGCCGTTGAAGTCGTGGTGTCCGCCCCGGCGGACACCACCCGCACTGGGGGAACGCCATGCACCACGAACCGTCCGCACACACGCCCGAGCCCGTATCGCTGCCCTACGAGCGCCCCGCCGGCTGCCCCTTCGATCCGCCGGCTCCCCTCGCCGAGCTGCGCGCGCGGCAGCCACTCAGCCCCATGGCCTATCCCGACGGGCATCAGGGCCGGCTGGTCACCAGCCACTCCCTCGTCCGCGCCGTCCTGGCCGACCCCCGCTTCAGCTCGCGGTACGAGCTGATGCACTACCCCATGCCCGGCGGCCCCGAGGGCGAGCTGCCGCCCGCGCCGCCCGGCGACATGACCGGGATGGACGCGCCCGAGCACACCCGCTTCCGGCGCCTGCTCGCCGGCAGGTTCACCGTCCGGCGGATGCGGTTGCTCACCGAGCGCGTCGAGGAGATCACCGCCGAACACCTGGACGCGATGGAGGCCCAGGGCCCCGGCACCGACCTGGTCCAGGCGTTCGCGCAGCCCATCCCGGCGCTCATGATCTGCGAACTGCTCGGCGTGCCCTTCGCCGACCGCGAAGTCTTCCAGGGGTTCGTGACCGCCCTGATGAGTCTGGACTCCACGCCCGACGAGCGGATGGCAGGCATGACGGGCCTGCAGGAGTACATGCACGGGTTGGTACTCGCCAAGCGGGCCGAACCCACCGACGACCTGCTGAGCGACCTGACGAGCAGCGATCTCACCGACGAGGAACTCACCGGCGTCGGGGGCTTCCTGCTCGGTGCGGGCCTCGACACCACGGCGAACATGCTGGCGCACGGCACCTTCGCGCTGCTGCGGCACCCCGACCAACTCGCCGCCCTGCGCGCCGATCCGGACCTCGCCGACCAGGCCGTCGAGGAGCTGATGCGGTATCTGAGCATCGCCCACACGACGGTGCGCGTGGCCCTGGAGGACGTCGAGCTCGACGGGCAGGTCATCAGGGCCGGCGAGTCGGTCACCCTCTCGATCCAGGCCGCCAACCGGGACCCGGAGCGGTTCGAGGACCCCGACAGCCTCGATCTGCACCGCAAGGCCACGGGGCAACTGGGCTTCGGACACGGGATCCACCAGTGTCTGGGCCAGCAACTCGCCCGTGTCGAGATGCGTGTGGCCCTGCCCGCGCTCCTCACCCGGTTCCCGACGCTGCGCCTGGCCGTCCCGGCCGATGACGTGCCCCTGCGGACGGACATGAACATCTACGGTGTGCACAGCCTCCCCGTGACCTGGGACGGGAAGTAGCGCCATGGAACTGAGCATCGTGCGCGAACGCTGCCAGGGCGCCGGGATGTGCGTCCTGACCGCACCCGAGGTGTTCGACCAGAACGAGGCCGACGGCCGCGTCGTGCTCCTGGAAGCCACGCCCCCCGTCGAGCGGCGAGCGGCCGCACACGAGGCCGCCGAGCTGTGCCCCGCGAGCGCCATCACCGTCGACGGCCACACGGGCCCGGCGCCGGTGTAGCGGAGCGGCTCACTATCGCGCTCGGGCCGTCCCGCATGCCCGAGCGCGACCCCCTCCTCGCCTCGCGCCCATCACCCGACGGGATTCCTCTCGCACGGCTGGGAAACCTCCTCTGGCCTGCGGAGATGTCGAAGTGATCCCTCGCACACACCGGCCGGTACGTGCCCGCCCCCGTGCTAGCGTCCGCGAGCGTGACATCCGCCCCCGGCGGGCCCGGGCCCGCGTCCCCCACGGATCCGGCCGGCCCCTGCCCGTACGGTCGGGCGACCGGCGACTCGCCCCTTCCGCCGCACGAGGCGCTCGGCGAGTTCGGGGCGCTCGGGGCGCTCGACCTCTTCGGTGAGGGTTTCGTCCGCGACCCGTACCCCTGGCTCGACGTCCTCCGGGCCGAGGCCCCCGTCCATCACGATCCCGCGACCGGGCTGTGGCTGGTCAGCCGGTACGACGACATCCGCCGGGTGCTGCTGGATCCGGCGGTCTTCCGGCCGGACAACGCGCAGCATGCCATCACGCCGCTGGGTGTTCCGGCTCTCCGGGTGCTCGCCCGGGCGGGTTTCCGGGTCCGCCCCGCACTGGCCAACAACGGCAGCGAGACCCACCCCGGGCTGCGCCGCGTGGTCACCCGGTTCTTCAACGCCCAGCGGGTCGCCGCGGCCGTGCCGGTGATCGAGCGGGTCGCCGACGAACTGCTCGACACCGTACGGACCGAGATCGACGCCACCGGCGGCAGCGACCTGTTCGGCGCGTTCGCCCACACCCTGCCCTGCCGGGTCATGATGGAGCTGCTCGGCATCGACGGTCTCGACACCGCGACCCTGGTCCGCTGGAGCGACGCCTCGCTGGAGTTGTTCTGGGGGCGGCCGACGCCCGAGCGACAGCTCGAACTCGCCGCGCTCGTCGCCGAGTTCCACCAGTGGCTCACCACGGCCGTGACGAACCGGACGGCTCCGGCGGACAGTTTCGTCGGCGCGCTGGTCCGGCACCGTCTGCCCGACGGGAAGCCGCTGGACGTGCAGACCGCGGTCGGCGCGTGCTTCTTCGTCTTCGTCGCCGGGCAGTCGACGACCGGCCAGCTCATCGCCACCGTCCTGCGCGGCGCGCTGGCCGAGCCGGGCGTCTGGCCGCGGGCAGCGCACGAGGAGGGTCTGGCGCAGGCGTGGGTCGAGGAGGTCCTGCGCCGTGAGCCTCCTGTCACCACCTGGCGCCGCGTCACCGAGCGGCCGGTGGAGCTCGGCGGGGCACCTCTCCCCGCCGGCGCCGAACTGCTGCTGATGCTCATGGGCAGCGGTTCCGACCCCGAGGTCTTCGACGCCCCGGAGGAGATGCGCCCGTACCGCACCAACTCCCGTCACCATCTGGCGTTCGGTGTGGGCCGGCACCGCTGCCCGGGCGCCTCTCTTGCCCGTACGGAGGCGGCCGTCGCCCTCCGAGCGGCGGCCCGCCGCTTTCCCGCCCTTCGCCTCGCTCCCGACGCCCCTCCCCCGCCGGTCCTCGACCTGCTCTCGTTCCGCGCGCCGCTCCAGGTCCCGGTCGCGCCTTGAGGCCGTGCGTCTCGGTGTGAGGCGCGCGTTCCCCGGGTGAGGTCCGTTTCCGCCGGGTCGTGGGATCTTGCCCGGTCGCACACACCTGCCTGACACTGGTGTTCCACAGGAACGGACCTGACACGGGACAGCAGGAGAGACACGTGGGCACTGCCAGGATCGCGATCGTGACGAGCGAGGCGTACGCGGACCTCGACGAGGATCTTCCGCTGATCGTGGAAGCGCTGCGCGCGGAAGGCTTCACCGCGGAGGCGGTGGCCTGGGACGCCGACTCCGTGGACTGGGGCGGCTTCGACCTGGCCGTCATCCGGTCGACGTGGGACTACGCGGATCGGCTCGACGACTTCCTGGCATGGGCCGAGGACGCGGGCCGCGCGACCCGGCTGAGGAACACGGCACAGGTCGTGCACTGGAGCAGCGACAAGCGGTACCTGGGGGCGCTGGCCCGGCAGGCTGTCTCCGTCGCGCCGACGCGATTCATCGAGCCCGGCGAGCAGGTGCGCCCCGAGCACTTCGACGAGCCCGAGGGTGTCGTGGTGAAGCCGACGGTCTCCTTGGGTGCGCGTGACACCGCGCGGTACGAGCCGGGGCGTCGGTCGGACGCCATCGGCCATGCCCGGATGCTGCTCGACCAGGGTCGGGCCGTCATGGTCCAGCCGTATCTCCCCCTCGTGGCGGAGGGGGAGCGCGCCCTGGTGTTCTTCTCCGGCGCCTTCAGCCATGCCATCCGGAAGGGGCAGGTGCTGACCGAGCCCAACGTGATCGACAATGCCCGGACGCCTCATCCCGACGTCGTCCCGTATCAGCCCAGCGAGACGGAACTCCGTACGGCGCTGGAGGCGTTGGCCGCCGTCCCCGGGACCGAGACGCCGTTGATCGCCCGCGTGGACCTGGCGCTCGACTCGTCGAGGACGCCCGTGGTCATGGAGCTGGAGCTCATCGAGCCGAACCTGTTCCTCGGGGCCAACCCGGAGGGACTGAAGCGGTTCGTCGAGGCCGTGGCCGCCGAAAGCCGCCGCTAGAGACTCCTATGCGGGCAGTCGGGCGCATCGTCGGCAGGCCCGGGCCGAGGGTGCGGTCAGGGCGTGCGACGCCGCCGCGAGTGCGCAGGCCACGGCGATCAGAGGCCAGTTGGCGGCCATGACCGCTGCCACGGCGAGCGTCAGTGTGGCCAGCGCCATCGCGATGCTCGCGGTCGTGCCGGCCCACGCGACGACGAGAGGCAGTCGGTCCGGGGTGGGGAGCCTGCGAGCGAGGGTGCCCGAGGCCGCCAGCATGGCCGCGGCGAGCAGTGCGGCGACGCCCGCGACCCCGGCCAGAGGGACCGCGAGGAGCTGACCGGTTCCGGCGGCGCTGTTGAAGAGCGCGTACCAGCAGGCGAGGAGGAAGGGAGCGGTGAGGACGACGGACCGCGCGGTGTGCCGGGCCTGGGCGATGGTCAGTTCGCGCTGGCACCCGGGCGCGAGCTCGTCGGGCGTGCCGAACTCCCGTACCGCCTGCCGGACCGCCTCCTCGTAGGGCGTTCCCTCGCGGGTGTACGCCTCCGCGGTGTCGGCGAGTCCGTCGCGCACCTCCTCGATCAGGCGCGCCTTGGCCCGGACCGGGCCGTGCAGGGCGCCCGCCAGGTCGGCGGCGTACTCCTCGACGAGGTCGCCCGGGCGACCGGCGGCGCTCACGTGGCGGGCCGGGGCGAGGTGGCGGGGTTCAGGACGGAGCCGATCGCCGCCGTGAACTCGCGCCAGGCGGTCCGCTCATTCGCCAGGGCGCTCCGGCCCGCGTCGGTGAGCGCGTAGCACCGTCGGCGGCGTTCGCCGACCGAGTCCCAACTGCTGCTCAGCAGTCCGATCCGCTCCAGCCGGTTGAGCGCCGGATAGATCGTGCCGGTCCGCAGATCGAGTACGCCTCCGCTGCGCTGCTGGACCGCGGTGATGATCGCGTAGCCGTGCAGCGGCCCCTGCTCCAGCACGGCCAGCAGCAGTCCGTCCAGGTGCCCTCGCACCGCATCCGCCCTCATAGGTAGGCAGCCTACTCAATGGAGGCGTAGACATGCTATCTATTGGCAGCCAACATATTGAGAACGGCTGGAGGGGCCTTCCATGACCAAGTTGCTGCTGTCCATACACGTACTCGCGGCGATTCTGGTGGTCGGACCGATCGCCGTGGCCGCCTCGCTCTTCCCGCGGTATGCACGGCAGGCCGCACCCGGGGAGATGGACCCGGATGCCACCGACGAGAGGACCAGCGCCTCGTCCGTCGCCGCGGTCCTGCACCGGATCTGCCGCGGCTACGCCGTCGCCGGTGTCGCCGTTCCGGTCTTCGGGCTCGCGACCGCCATCCAGCTCGGCGTGCTCACCGACGTCTGGCTGATCTCGTCGCTGGTGCTGACGGCGATGGCCGCGGCCGTCCTGGTCCTCGCGATCCTGCCCCGCCAACAGCGGATGCTCACGGCCGGGCCGGACATGGTCGTCGACGGCGCTCCCCAGGCGCTCGCGGCGCGACTGGCCATGCTCACAGGGGTGTTCAACCTTCTCTGGGCGATCGTCGTCGTCCTCATGATCGTGCGTCCCGGTTCGACGACGGGAGCGTGACGACCGTGCGTACTCTGCGCATCGCCGCCGGCGTCGAGGCGTTCTCCCTCGTGGCCCTGCTGGCCAATCTGCTCACCACGCACACACCAGCCGTATCGAGCCTCGTCGGCCCGCTCCACGGCACCGCCTACCTCGTCGTCTTCGCGGCCACCTGGCAGGTCTCCAACGCCGCCATGTCAGGCACCCGTTGGGCCGCCGCCGTCCCCGGCGTGGGCGGACTGCTGGCTCTGCGGCGACTGAGGAGCGAGGGAGCATAGGGCCGTCGGACATCGCCGGTGGGCATGGGTGGCGCCTCATGGTGTTGGCTGAGGAGCGACACCCGTCCCGGTCCGTACGAGGAGCCGCCATGCCGACCGCCGAGCAGCCGCACGAGCCCCACCGCAACGTCCGCCCGCCGACCGCGCAGGCCTCTCTCGGTGCGGGCGTCGTGGTGACCGACGAGCGCGGGCGGGTCCTGCTGGGTCTGCATCCCACGGGCGCGTGGGAGCTTCCGGGCGGCAAGGTGGACGCCGGCGAGTCCATCGAGGAGGCGGCGGTCCGTGAACTCGCCGAGGAGACCACGCTCGTGGCCGCCGACGACGTCGAGGTCATCGGGATCCTGCTCGACTCGCTCACCTCGACGGACCTCACCCGAATGACGGCGGTGGCCGTCGTACGAGCCTTCGCGGGTACCCCGGCCGTGGCGGAGCCGGACAAGATCCGGCGTTGGGAGTGGACTTCCCTCGACCGCCTCCCCCGGTCACTGTTCACGCCCTCCGCCCAGGCGCTGAAGACCTGGCGTCCCGAACTGCCCATCGAGGACGGTCCGTTCCACCGCTACCGCATCGCACCGGCGCACTGACTCCCGGTCCGGGACTCTCGGCGGCCTCAGATGTCGGCGATCACGGCGTACCGCTCGTCGTCCACCCGCTTGCCCCACAGGTCACTGTCCCCCTCGCCGTCCAGCTGCTCGATGCGCAGACGGGAGACGAGGGGACGGACCGCCTCGGCCAGGTCCTCGGCACCGATCCCGCCGTGCCACGGAAGCGACTCGGCTCCGGCGACGTACGGCACGCCGCTCTGGCCCGACTCCCGCCAGCGGCCCTCGACCAGGACGAGCCGACCCCCCGGCCGGAGGCGGCCGACCCACTCGCGTAGGGCGACCTCCGGATCGGGGAGCGTCCAGAGCAGATGCCGGGCCAGCGCGACGTCGAAGCGTTGCTCCCCGGTCGGTGGCCCCATGGCGTCGCCGGTCAGAAAGCGGCCCCGGAGGCCGGCGGCGTCGAGTTTCGCGCGCGCCTGCTCCACCATCTTCGGCGCCAGGTCGACGCCGGTCACCCGGTGCCCCGCCTCGGCCAGCAGCAACGAGAGCGATCCCGTGCCGCAGCCGATGTCGAGGACGTCGACCGGGTCCGAGGGCATCCAGTCGCGCAGGTGCCGGGCCCAGGCGGCACGCGTGCCGGCGGCCCGGAGGCCGTGGTCCGGTTCGTCGTCGAACGCCGCGGCGGCGGCATCCCAGTAGGCGGCGATCGATGCGGTGCGGTCGGTCATCTCGCGATCCTCGCACCCAGCACCGACACCCGTCCGGCGCCGGGCCACCCTCTCACGCTATATTCAACGAGTTGAATAAGTAACGTGTTGAGTCAATCGCGGCGTGTCGGTCAGGACACGACGCTCACGGAGGAGCGAAGCGCCCATGCACAACGGTCCGTACACGCGATACGTCGCGCTGGGCGACAGCCAGACCGAAGGTCTCGGGGACGGCGACGACGCCACCGGGCTGCGTGGCTGCGCCGATCGGCTCGCGGAGTTGATCGCCGACACCAGCCCCGGACTGACCTACGCCAATCTGGCCGTGCGGGGGAAACTCGCCGGGCAGGTGCGGGCGGAGCAACTCGGACCGGCCCTGGCGCTGCGTCCGGATGTGGCCACCGTGGTCGCGGGGATGAACGACCTGCTCCGGCCCCGCTTCGACGCCGACGAGGTGGCCGGTCATCTGGAGGCGATGTTCGCCGAACTCACCGCCCAGGGCACAAGGGTGGCCACCGTGACGTTCCCGGACGCCGCGCGCGTCATCCCGCTCGCCCGGCCCCTCACCGCCCGCGTCACCGCTCTCAACGCCCGCATCCGGGAGGCGGCCGGCCGGCACGGTGTCGCGGTGGCCGAGACCTGTGCGCATCCCGTCGTCACGGACTCGCGCCTCTGGAGTCCGGACCGGCTCCACGCCAGCCCGCTGGGGCACGAACGCATCGCCGCCGCGGTCGCCGACGCCCTGGACCTTCCCGGCAGCAGCGACGCATGGACCCGCCCGCTCCCGGCGCATCCGGGCCCGCCGCGGTCCGGAGCGCGAGCCGCGCTCGACGAGTTGCGGTGGGTCGCGGCCTTCCTGGGCCCATGGGTCGGCCGGCGTCTGCGCGGCCGCTCCTCCGGGGAAGGCCGCACGGCCAAGCGCCCCGAGCCGACGCCGGTCCGGTCCTCGGTGGCGTGACGCTGCCCCCTGATACGAAACGTGGGGGCGGGCGGGGCGGGCGGGCCGGGCCCTGGCCGGGGCGGGGCGGGGCGGCGCCGGGGCGGGGGGGGGACGGGGGGGCGGGGGCGCCCCGGCCGGCGGGGGCG
>NZ_JBHWBS010000095.1:17075-29978 GCF_042735655.1 Streptomyces sp. NPDC059567
GGCGCCCGCGTGCGCTGCGGCGGGGCTGCGCCGCGCCCACCTCATCCTCGCGGCGCCCGCGCCGGGCTCGCCCCCACGGCTCACTGCTCGGGAAGAGCCTGACGGCCTCTGGTCAGGAGTCCGAGCGGTCGGCCTTCGCCGCCTTCTCGGCCTGCATCTCCTTGATCCGGACCGCTTCCTTGCGGACCTCGGCCTGGGTGGCGCGCTCCTTCCGCAGCCACTCCGGGTCTTCCTTCTTCAGTTCCTCGATCTGCTCGGTGGTGAGCGCTTCGGTGATGCCGCCCCGCGCGAGGCCGGAGATGGAGATGCCGAGCTTGGCCGCGATCACCGGGCGGGGGTGCGGTCCGTTGCGCCGCAGCTCGCGGAGCCACTCGGGCGGATCGGTCTGCAGGGCGTTCAGCTCGGTGCGCGAGACCACACCCTCCCGGAACTCGGCGGGGGTGGCCTCGAGGTACACACCCAGCTTCTTCGCCGCGGTCGCGGGCTTCATCGTCTGGGCGGTCTGGTGCGACGTCATGGTGTCAAGGGTATCGAGCGTGTGAGCTACCTCTGACCACGACCGGTAACCTGGCGGGGTGACTGGCCAGGAAGTACCCCCCTCGTTCCGGCTCGCCTACGTCCCGGGAGTGACGCCCACGAAGTGGGTGCGGATCTGGAACGAGCGACTGCCCGACGTTCCGCTGACCCTCGTCCAGGTGCCGCCCGCCGAGGCCTGCGCCCTGCTGCGGGACGGCGGCGCGGACGCGGGTCTGGTGCGCCTGCCGGTCGACGGTACGGACCTCAGCGCCATCCCCCTCTACGCCGAGACGACCGTCGTGGTGATCCCCAAGGACCACGTCGTGGCGGCGGTGGACGAGGTGTCCCCCGAGGATCTGGCCGAGGAGATCGTGCTGCATCCGCTCGACGACACGCTCGACTGGGAGCGTCCGCCGGGGCTGCCGGCGCTCGAGCGCCCGGCCACGACGGCCGACGCGATCGAGCTGGTGGCGGCAGGGGTGGGGCTGCTCGTCGTGCCCCAGTCGCTGGCGCGTCTGCACCACCGCAAGGACCTCACCTACCGCCCGGTGTCGGACACCCCCGAGTCGCGGATCGCGCTGTCGTGGCCCCAGGACGAGACCACGGATCTGGTGGAGCAGTTCATCGGGATCGTCCGTGGGCGGACCGTGAACAGCACGCGTGGCCGTCCCCCGACCGCGCCGCAGCCGAAGGGCAAGCGTCCGGAGAAGGGCGGCAGGCCGGCGGCGAAGAGCCCGCGGAGCGGTTCGGGCGGTTCCGGCCGCGGCGGTGCCGGCGGCGCGAAGGGCGCCAAGAGCGCGCCCAAGGGCTCGAAGAACGTCAAGCGCGGCAAGCCGCGCCGCAAGCCGTAGCACGTCCCCACCAGCTCCGACCAGGGCTGATAGGCGTACACCTATGGCTCCTGTCGCGATCGGGTCTTGGACAGGGACGCGCGCCGGCTGATCTTCTGGCGCCATGAGCGACGACACGAACGCGCAGAACCATCACGGCTTCGCACGGCGGGCGATGCTCCGAGGCGCCGCGCTCGGCGCGGCCTTACCCCTGCTGCCGACCGCGGCGGGCGGCGCGACCTCCTCGGCGGCCCAGCCCCGGTCCGCCGCCTCCACCCCCGACCCGGACTCCGCGTCGCTGCGCTGGCTGGGCACGGCCGGCTGGCGGATCGAGGTGGGCCGTCGGACGGTGCTCTTCGACCCCTATCTCACCCGCTTCAAGACGGGTCTCTTCGACGCCGCCTTCGATCCGGCCACGCAGATCGAGGCGACCGACGCCACGTTGGTGCGGGACTTCGCCGGGAGTCCGGAACTCATCCTGGTCAGCCACTCCCACTGGGACCACATCGCCGACGTGCCGTACATCGCCAAGGCCACCGGCGCGCGTGTCGTGGGAACCGAGACCACGTTCCATCTGCTGGTCGCCTTCGGTGTGGATCCGCTCCAGATCTCGGTGGTCAAGGGCGGTGAGGTGCTGGACTTCGGCGGCGGTCTCACGGTGGAGGTGGTGGCGAGCCTGCACAGCCGCAACAAGAAGCATGCCTACTTCGCCCCGGGAACCCGCACGGCGCCGCCCGCCACCGTCCCCGAGACCATCTCCGACCTGCCGGAGGGCGACACCCTCGCGTTCCAGGTCACGGCCGGCGCCGGGGGTCCCGCCCTGTTCCTCATGGGCGCCAGCGACTTCTCCGAACGGTCGGCCGACGGACTGCGCCCCGACGTGGCGATGGTCGCCGTCCCCTCCGGCTCCGCGACCCACCGCTACGCACCCCGGCTGCTGCGCGCGCTGGGGCGCCCGCCGGTGGTCGTCCCGGTCCACTGGGACAACTTCGAGACGCCGCTGCGCGAGCCTGTGGTCCCCGACCCCACGATGGACCTGGCCGGGCTGATCGACCAGGTGCGTCGGGAGTCGCCGGCGAGTCGCATCGTCGTGCCCGACTACCGGAGCGTGTACGGCGGTGACATGCGCCCCCGCCGCTGACCTTCCACCGGGCAGGACGGGAAACGCCGTCGCCCCCGACGGGTGACCGGGGGCGACGGCGGTCGGCGTACGGAGCGGGTCAGGCGACGGTCACCAGGCGACCGGAAGGCGCTCGGGGATGCGCTTCATGAAGCGGGTGCGCCAGACGAGTTGGTCGACCGGGACCGCGAGGTGCAGGTCGGGCATCCTGTCGAGCAGGACCTCCAGGGCGATCTCGGTGTGCTTCTTCCCGAGCGCCGTGGCCGGGCAGTAGTGACCGCCGCCGCCGAACGACAGGTGAGCCGCGGCGTTCGGCCGGTCGATGTCCACGGTGTGCGGGTCGGGGAAGACGGCCGGGTCGGTGTTGGCCGCCTCGACCAGGACGAGGAGCAGCTCGCCCTTGCGGACCTCGACGTCTCCGAGCGTGACGTCCTCGAGGGCGAGGCGCGGCAGCCCGTCGGCGATGGAGAGGTTGACGCGCAGCAGCTCGTCCACGGCGGCCGGGATCCGCTCCGGTTCCTTGCGGAGCCGCTCCCAGACGTCGGGGTTCTGGAGCAGGGAGAAGATGGCCATGGTGAGGAAGCCCATGGTGGAGATGACGCCCGCGCCGAAGAAGGTGACGCCGACGGTGGCCAGCATCTCGTCGGTCAGATGGGCGTAGTCGGGATTCCCGCGCAGGGCGGCGAGTTCGGCCATCAGTCCCGTGGTCGCGGGGTCGTCCAGGCGCTCGACCATGTAGGCGATGTCGCGGTCCCAGTTGAGCCGGGCGCCGGTGACCGGGCATGCCGAGTTCATGAACGCGATGTCCAGGCTGGCGGCGAGGCGCGGCGCGTCGGCCTCGGGTATGCCGAGGATCCGGCAGTGGAGGTTCTCCGCGTACGGGTTGGTGAACCGGCCGCGGAGGTCCACGGGCGGGCCGTACGCGAGGAGTTCGTCGACGAGCTCGGAGGCGTGGCGGCGCATCCAGTCGGTGAGGCCGTCGGTCTTGGGGTTGATCGCCTTGAGGACGGCCTTGCGCAGGCCCGCCCCGGTGATGTTGCCCATGTTGTTGACCACCTCGGGCGGGATGGTCAGTGCGTACTGCCGGGGGGCGCCGGGCGCCGAGGTGTCCTTGAGCGAGAAGCGGGGGTCTTCGAGGACCTGCTTGCACAGCTCGTAGGAGGACACCAGCCAGGCCGGGTCGCCGGCGATGGTGCGGACTCGTTTGACCGGCTCGGCGCGCAGGGACTCGATCTCGGTCGGAAGACGGTCGCCGCGGGCGGAGAACGGGAAGTCGGTGAGCGTGTCAGTGGTCATCGTGGTCTCCGAGGATCGCGCTGACGATGGCGTGGCCCTGGTTGCGGGAGGCGCGCAGTCCGGAGCCCCTGGAGTAGAGGAGTTCGGCCATCGGCAGGAGCTGGTGGTAGCAGTTGAGGGAGGAGGGGACACCGAGGATCGCGGGGGTGTCCAGGAAGAGCGGCGCCTCGGCGCAGATGTACTGGAGGCAGACCTCGCGCTGGCGGGCTGTGGGGGTCTGGCCTTCGAGGACCTTGGAGGAGAGGAACGCCGCGACGAGTTTGTCGCAGGTGGCGAGAAACTCCGGGTCGGTGGCGAGCAGATCGTCCAGGTGCTTGCGCAGGTGCCGGTAGGCGGGTATGTCGAGGAGCGCGGACATGGGGCGTCCTCGGAGCCGTTCGCCGCCGGGGTCGGTGGCGGCGACGGCGTTGTTGACCTTGGCGCGCACGCCGCGGAGGTTCTTGACCGTCTTGCGTCGGGCCTCGTCCGGCGGGTAGCCGAGGGCCTCGTACATGTCGGCGACGTGCAGGTCGGTATAGATGAGGTCGACCTGCTCGAAGTTGCGCAGTCCCCAGGCGGCGAGGTCGGCCACGCGCTGGGCGGAGAAGTAGCCGTTGCCGGGGGAGATGCCGATGACCGCGTGGGCGCCTTCGGTGTGGATCACTTGGCAGTGCTGCGTGTACGGCTGGACCTTGAAGCTGTCGGTCGCTGTCGTCGTCAAGTGAAGAGGTGTCCTTCGGGCCGCTAGTCCCGTCGGGGCCGTGTGCCCCTGGTGTGGCGGCGACGGCATGAAGTTACCGGCGATCTCCACAGAGTGACGATTCTGATCACGAGGTGGCTCGTAATCGTCTGTACACGACCGAAATTGATATGCCGCTCCTGATCTGGAGCGGCATATTCCGGCCATTGTCTCGGGTGTTGGACGCTCAGCTCGACTCGCGGCGCACCAGCTCCGTGGGGAGGATGACCGCGGACGGTTCCTCGCCGCCTATGCGGGCGAGCAGCATCCGGACCATCTCGGTGCTGATGCGGTCCCACGGCTGACTGATCGTGGTGAGCGGCGGGCGGGAGGACACGGCGGCCTGGGAGTCGTCGAAGCCGCCCACGGCGACGTCCTCGGGGACCCGGCGGCCGGCGCGGTCAAGGGCGTCGAGCACGCCCTGGGCCATCAGGTCCGAGGCCACGAACACGGCGTCGATGTCGGGGGCGCGCTCCAGGAGCAGGGCGGCGGCGCTCTCGCCGCTCGCCCGGCTGTAGTCGCCGGTGGCGATCAGCGCGTCGTCGGCGGGCAGGCCGCACTCGGCCAGCGTCTCGCGGTATCCCGCGAGGCGTTCGACGCCGCCCGGGGTGTCCAGGGGGCCGGTGACGGTGGCGATCCGGCGGCGCCCCGTCTCGTACAGATGGCGGACCATGTCCCGTGCGCCGTCCCGGTCGTCCGCCGCGACGTAGCCAATCTTGGCGGTCTGGCCGAGCGGTTTGCCGCAGGCCACGACCGGGACGCCCGCCGCATGCAACTGGGCGACGACAGGGTCGCCGGAGTGGCTGGAGACCAGCAGTACGCCGTCGACGTGGCCGGCCTCGATGTAGCGCAGATTGCGCCGCCGTTCGTCCTCGGTGCCCGCGATCATCAGCAGCAGCGGGATGTCCTGGGCGGCGAGCGCCTGCGTACAGGCCCGCAGCAGCACGTTGAAGTTGGGGTCCTCGAAGAACCGCTCCTGAGGCTCGGTCAGCAGGAACGCCACCGAGTCGGACTTGCCGGTGATCAGCGAGCGGGCGTGCCGGTTCACGACGTAACCCGTCCTGCGGATCGCGGCGTCGACGGCCGCCTTGGCGGTGGGGCTGACGTAGTGCCCGCCGTTGAGCACGCGCGAGACGGTGCCGCGCGAGACGCCCGCCTCCCGTGCCACGTCGTGGATGGTGGCCGGGCGACGCCTGCCCGCTGGAATGCCCATGCTCGTTTCCCCTTGTTCCCCGGTGCTCAGGACTTTACGGCGCCGGACAGCAGATCGAGGCTCCAGAACCGCTGGATGACCAGGAACAGGGCGATGAGCGGGACGATCGCGAGCAGCGCACCGGTGATCACCAGCGTGTAGAGGGCGGGTTGGCCGGCGCCCTGCTTCAGCAGGGTGAACAGACCGACGGTCATGGGGAACTTCTCGTCGTCGCCGAGCATGATGAACGGCAGCAGGAAGTTGTTCCAGATGGCGACGAACTGGAAGAGGAAGATCGTCACCAGGCCCGGGGACATCATGGGCAGGGCGATCCGCAGGAAGATGCGCCACTCCCCCGCGCCGTCCATCCGGCCGGCCTCCACGAGCTCCATGGGGATCGCGGCCTCGGCGTAGATCCGGCCGAGGTAGACGCCGTACGGCGAGAGGATCAGCGGCAGCAGGACGGAGAGGTACGTGTCCGTCAGATCGGCCTCGGCCATGAGCAGGTACTGCGGGATGGCGAGGATCACCGGGGGCATCAGCACGCCGGTGAGGATCAGGTTG
This sequence comes from Streptomyces sp. NPDC059567, assembly GCF_042735655.1. NCBI lineage: Bacteria > Bacillati > Actinomycetota > Actinomycetes > Kitasatosporales > Streptomycetaceae > Streptomyces > Streptomyces sp. NPDC059567. Next base: position 23,312 of record NZ_JBHWBS010000095.1, read on the forward strand.
AAGAAGGTCTCGCGGCCGCGGAAGCGGTAGACGGCGAGGGCGTAGCCGGCGAACGCCGACACGATCGTGGACAGGACGGCGCCGAGGCCCGCGTAGAAGACGGAGTTGGCCATCCACCGCCAGTAGAGGCCGTCGCGGTACGCGGCGAGGTCGGCGAGGTTGTCGCCGAAGCCGTTGCCGGGGAGGAAGGTGAAGGTGGAGAAGAGGTCGGCGCCCGACTTGGTGGAGGCCACCAGGACCCAGGCGATGGGGAGCAGGCAGTAGAGCGCGCCGAGGAGCAGTGCGGCGGTCGGCAGGAGGGCGACGCGGCGCGGGCTGGGGGTCCCCCCGCCGGAGGCAGGGGGAGGCCCCTGGGACGTTCCGGGCGTGGTGCCGGCTGCCGGGGCGGCCTTGCGTACCTGCCGCGGGGAGGCGAGCCCGCTCATCGGGTGGCTCCTTGCTTCGTACGACGGTTGGAGGCCCTGAGCAGGCCGAAGGAGAGCAGGAAGGTGGCGGCGGCGAGGACCACGGCGGTGGCGGACGCGGCGTGGATGTTCCCGCCGGTGAAGGCATCGTTGTAGACCTTCATCAGGGGGCTCCAGGTGGTGGGGATGCCGTTGGTGAGCGGCCGGAGCGTGGTGGGCTCGTTGAAGACCTGGAGGGTGGCGATGATGGAGAAGAAGAACGTCAGGACCAGCGAGGGCGCCACCATCGGGATCTTGATCCGCAGGGCGATCTGCAGCTCGGAGCAGCCGTCGAGCTTGGCCGCCTCGAAGACCTCGGTGGGCAGCGAGCGCAGCGAGGTGTAGATCACGATCATGTTGAAGCCGGTGCCGCCCCAGACGGCGATGTTCGCCATGGCCAGGTAGAGCGGGCCGCCGTCCATCAGGTCCGGTTCCGGCATCCCGAGGGCGTCGAGGAGGTAGTAGAAGGGGCTGACGTCCGGCAGGTAGAGGAAGCCCCACATGAGGGCCGCGATGACTCCCGGGACCGCGTACGGCAGGAAGATCACGAGGCGGGAGAAGGAACGGGCCCGTACCCGCTCGGAGTCGAGCAGCAGCGCGAACAGCAGGGCGAGTCCGAGCATGACGGGGACGACGATCGCGCCGTAGCCGAGGATCCGCAGGGCGCTGTGACCGAGTTCGGAGTCGGTGAGGGCGGCGGTGTAGTTCTCCAGGCCGGCCCAGACCTCGCTCCTGGCCCCCTTGCCCAGACCGAGGCCCTTGACCTCGATCTTGTGGAAGCTGAGCCAGAGCGCGTAGCCGATGGGCAGCGCGAAGAAGAGGACGAAGAGGAGCGCGGCCGGGAGGAGGAAGAGGTAGGGGGCGCTTCGCGCTCGTTTGAGGGTGGTGGTGGGCGACGGGTGGGCGTACGGGGCCGCCTTGGCCCCGTACGACCGGCGCACGCCCGTGGAGGGCTGCGTCACTGGGCGACCTCGAAGCCCTGCTTCTTCAGGTCGGCGACGGTGGCGCCCTGCATGGCGGTCAGGGCGGCGCCGAAGTCGGACTTGGCCTTGGCGGCCTTGCCGAACTCGTCCTTGAAGGAGGTGTAGGCCACGTTCACGTTCGGCCCCCAGGCGGCGGGGGCGGTGGTCTTCGCGATCTCGGCGGCCTTGACGTAGAAGTCGGCCTGGCCGGCGAAGAAGTCCGGGGACTTGGCGAGCGCGCCGCCGGTCTGGGCCGCGGTGGCGGCCGGGTAGATGCCGGCCTCCTTGACCAGGGCGGCGAGCGCCTCGGGGTCGGTGTTCAGCCAGGTGGCGAACTTCGCGGCGGCCGCCTTGTGCTTCGAGTCGGTGGTGACGGCTGTGGTGGAGCCGCCCCAGCTGCCGGTGGCGGGCTTGGCCGCGTCCCACTGGGGCAGTGGGGCCATGGCCCACTTGCCCTTGGTGTCGGGCGCGGCGGTGGTCAGGACGCCCGGCGCCCAGACGGCGCTGACCCAGGCGAGCTGCTGCCCGGTGTTGAGGGCCTTGTTCCAGGCGGGGGTGTACATCGGCTGGTTGTCGATGGCGCCCTCCTTGACGAGGCCGCCCCAGAAGTCGGCGACCTTCTTGGTGCCGGGGTCGTCGATGGCGACCTTCCACTTCTGGTCCTGGGTGGTCCACCACTGGGCGCCGGCCTGCTGGGCGAGGCCGGCGAAGAGGCCGGAGTCGTTCGAGGAGAAGGTCGTGAGCGCCTTGTCGGGGGCCTTGGTCTTGAGCGCCTTCGCGGTGGCCGCGAACTCGTCCCAGGTGGTGGGGACCTTGAGGCCGTACTGCTGGAAGAGGTCGGTCCGGTAGAAGAACATCAGCGGGCCGGAGTCCTGGGGCACGGCGTAGACGGCGTCGGAGCCGAGCGTGGTCTGCTGCCAGAGGCCGGGGGCGAAGGCGTCCTTGACGCCGCCGACTTCCTGGGAGATGTCGGCGAGGGCGTCGTTGCTGACCAGCGTCGGCAGCGCCTGGAACTCGGCCTGGACGAGGTCGGGGGCCTGGTGGGCCTTGGACGCCGTGATGATCTTGGTGACCAGGTCGTCGCCGGATGCCTGCTTCTGGACGGTGACCTTGATGTCCGGGTTCTTCTTGTTCCAGATCGCGGCCACCTTGTCCATGTTGGGCGCCCAGGCCCAGTAGGTGAGCGAGACGGGACCTGATTCGGCCTGCTCGTCGCCGTCGGACGAGCCGCAGGCGGTGAGCAGGGCCGCGCCGAGAGCGACGGCGGTGACAGTGGCGACAACACGGTGACGCGAAACGATGGGCATGGAGCCTCTCCCCTGACGAGCGGTCCTCCCGTCGCGGAAGGACCTGCCATGCATCTGTGAGCGTTCACAGTAGAGAAACGTTCCGGACACTTGTCAATGGTGGAACGTGTGCGGTTATGTTGCGTTGCCACATCGAGATCTGATGTGTGTACGTTCCCAGATGTTCGAGTTCGACGCTCAGGAGACAACCCATGCCGGACACCGGCCCCCGAGGTCTGCACCGCCTCGCCTTCGGCGGGGACTACAACCCCGAGCAGTGGCCGGAAAGCGTCTGGCAAGAGGACGTCCGACTGATGCGTGAGGCCGGCGTCACCATGGTGAGCGTCGGGATCTTCTCCTGGGCGCTGCTCGAACCCGAGCCGGGAACATACGATTTCGGCTGGCTCGACCGAGTCCTGGACCTGCTGCACGAGCACGGCATCCGTGTCGACCTGGGTACGCCCACGGTGGTGCCGCCCGCGTGGTTCTACCGCGCCCACCCCGAGGCGCTGCCGGTCAGCCGCGAGGGAGTGCGGTACGCGTTCGGCTCGCGCGGCGCGATCTGCCACAGCTCACCGGCGTACCGCGAGGCCGCGGCCGGGATCACCACCAAGCTGGCGGAACGGTACGCGGGACACCCCGCGCTGGCGATGTGGCACGTCCACAACGAGTACGGCGTCCCTGTCAGCGCCTGCTACTGCGACACCTGCGCGGCCCACTTCCGCCGGTGGCTCGACGAGCGGTACGGATCGGTCGGGGCCGTCAACGAGGCGTGGGGCACCGCCTTCTGGGGCCAGCACTACACCTCGTACGAGCAGATCGACCCGCCGCGTCTCACCCCCACCGTGGGCAATCCGGCGCAGCAGCTCGACCACCGCCGTTTCGCCGACGCGGCCATGCGCGAGAACTTCCGCATGGAACGGGACATCCTGCACCGGCTCTCCCCCGGCGTCCCGGTCACCACCAACTTCATGACCGCGCTCAGCCAGTGCGACTCCGTGGACTACTGGGCCTGGGGCCGCGAGGTCGACCTCGTCACCAACGACCACTATCTGATCACCGACGGCCGCCGCACCCACGTCAACCTCGCGATGGCCGCCGACCTCACCCGCTCCGTGTCCGGCGGAGCGCCGTGGCTGCTCCTCGAACACGCCACGTCTGGGGTCAACTGGCAGCCCCGCAACCCCGCCAAGCGTCCCGGGGAGATGGCCCGCAACTCCCTCGCCCACATCGCCCGCGGATCCGAGGGCGCGATGTTCTTCCAGTGGCGCCAGTCCCGGAGCGGCGCGGAGAAGTTCCACTCGGCGATGCTGCCGCATGCAGGAACCGACTCGCGCGTCTGGCGCGAGGTGGTCGGGCTCGGCGCCGGCCTCGACGCGCTGGCCGGACTGCGCGGCACACGTACCGTCCCGGACGTCGCCATGGTGTGGGACTGGCAGTCGTGGTGGGCGCAGAGCCTGGAGTGGCGCCCGACCGAGGACCACGACGCCCGCGAGCGCGCCGACAGCTTCTACGAGACGCTCTACGACCGGCATCTGACGGTGGACTTCGCCCACCCCGAGGCCGATCTGTCGGCGTACCCCCTGGTCGTGGTCCCCGCGCTGTACCTCACCACGGAGGCCGCCGGCCGCAATCTGCGGGAGTACGTGGAGAGTGGCGGCACGCTCGTCGTCTCGTACTTCTCCGGGATCGTCGACGAGCACGACGCCGTCCACCCCGGCGCGTACCCGGGTGTCCTGCGCGATGCGCTCGGGCTGACGGTGGAAGAGTGGTCACCGCTGGGCGAGGGCGAGTCGGTGCGGATCACGGGACCGGGCGGGGCGACGCTGCCCGCGGACGTCTGGACCGAGTTCGTGGTGGAGCGCGGCGCCCAGCCGGTCTGGACGTACGCGGACGGGCCGGCCGCCGGGCGCCCCGCCGTCACCCGCCACCGTCTGGGCAAGGGCACCGCCTGGTACGTCTCCACCCGGCTCGACGCGGTCTCGCTGGACACCGTCCTCGGTGCCGCCTGCGAGGATGCCGGCATCGCGCCCCGCGGCGATCTCCCCCGCGACGTCGAGGTCGTACGCCGCTCGGGCGACGGCGGTGACCACCTCTTCGCCCTCAACCACTCGGCGCACGACGCGAAGGTGCCGCTGGAGTCCCCCGGCACCGAACTCCTCGGCGGCGACCGCGCCGCCGGTCACCTCGACCTCCCGGCGGGTTCGGTCCGCGTCGTACGCCTGGACGCCTGACCGTCCCCATGACTCCCCGGGGGCGGGCGTCCCGCACGTGTGCCCCCGGGTGAACGGCACCACCGCACCACCTTCCTTTCCCTCCACCGTCGAAGGGACATCGACGATGCACGCCGTTCTCCGCACCCTGCGGTCACTCATGTCAGGTACACGCCTACGCGTCGCCGCGGCCTCCGTGCTCGGCGCCCTGCTCCTGGGCGCGCTGCCCGCTCCACCCGCCCAGGCGGCGACCACGCTCACCAACACCGGTTTCGAGGCCGACGGCACCGGGACCGCAACACCCTCCGGCTGGTCCACCTACTCCCCGACCGGCCAGAACGCGGCCTCGTTCACGGAGGCGGGCGGCCATTCCGGCAGCCACCGGCTGAGCCACTGGGCCTCGACCGCCTACCAGGTGGAGACGTACCAGTACCTGTCCGGGCTGACCGACGGCACCTACACGCTGAGCGCCTGGGTGCGCTCCAGCGGTGGCCAGAGTTCCGCCCATCTCGCGCTGCGCAACTGCGGCTCGGCCGAGCAGCGCACCGATCTGCCGCCCACCCCGAACGGTGCCTGGATACGGCTCGTGACCTCGGTGAAGGTGACCGGCGGCCAGTGCACGGTCAGCGTCAGCTCCCACGCCGCCGCGGGCCAGTGGCTCAACGTCGACGACCTCACCTTCGCCTCCGGCTCGACGGGTCTGTCCGTCAAGGGCGTCGACATCTCCTCGCTGAAGAAGAGCGAGGACCTCGGCGGTACGTACCGCACCGGCGCGGGAGCCACCGGGGACCCCGTGGCGATCCTGAAGTCCGCGGGCGCCACCTACGGCCGGCTCAAGGTGTGGGTGAACCCGGCCGACGGCTACAACGACAAGGCGCGCGTCCTGGCGACGGCCCAGCGCATCAAGGCGCAGGGCATGAAGCTGCTCGTCGACTTCCACTACTCCGACACCTGGGCCGACCCCGGCGCCCAGGCCAAGCCCGCCGCCTGGGCCGGTCACTCGTACAGTCAGCTCACGACCGACGTGTACAACCACACCTACGACGTCCTGAACGCGCTGAAGGCGCAGGGCACGACGGCCGACATGGTGCAGATCGGCAACGAGATCAACACCGGGATGCTGTGGCCCGAGGGCTCGACGGACAACTGGTCGCGGCTGGCGGGGCTCCTGAAGTCGGGGATCTCCGCCACCAAGGCGGCCTCCTCCTCCACGCAGGTGGCGCTCCATCTCGCGCACGGCGGAGACAACGCCCTGTACCGCTGGTGGTTCGACAACGCGACCGCTCAGGGGGTCTCGTACGACGTCATCGCGCTGTCCTTCTACGGGTACTGGCACGGTTCCCTGTCCGCCCTGCAGACCAACCTCGACGACATCTCCGCCCGCTACGGGAAGAAGGTGATGGTCGCCGAGACGGCGTACCCGTTCCGGCTGGACAGCGAGGACGGCCACGAGAACATCATCGACACGTCGGCGGAGCTGGTCTCCGGCTACCCGGCGAGCGCGGCCGGTCAGTCGGCCTGGCTGCGTGACGTGATGAACGTCGTGGAGGCCGTACCGAACGGTCGCGGAGTGGGTGTCGTCTACTGGGAGCCCACCTGGACCGCCGTCGCCGGCAACGGCTGGAACCCGGCCGATCCCGCGTCGGGCAACGGATGGGAGAACCAGGCGCTGTTCGACTACGACAGCAAGCTGCTGCCCGCGGCCTCCTGGCTCGCCCATCGCTGATCGGACGCCGCGGCGGCCGGCCTCGCCTCCCCTGGGG
>NZ_JBHWBS010000096.1:0-29573 GCF_042735655.1 Streptomyces sp. NPDC059567
CGTCTCGCTCACCTCGCTCGCGACCCCGCCCCCCACCGGCGGGGGGCGCCCCACCCGCGGGCTCCCCCCCCCCCCCCGCGGCTACGGTCTCGGCTCCGATGCGACCGGGCTATCGCAGCCGCAGCAACCGCCTCAGCCGCGCCCGCCACGAGACGCGGGGTTCGGAGGACGCCGGCACTCGGGGCGCCGCCGGCATGCCGATGGTCGGCGGGGGCGGGGCCGGCAAGGGCGCCGGCAGATCGCGGGTCTCCGGAACGCGGGAAGCGAACTTCACGGGCAGGGCCGTCAGATGCCGGGCCCAGGTGGAGGAACGCCAGGTGAGCTCGGACTCGGCGATCGCGAGGCTGATGTCGGGAAGCCGGGTGAGCAGGATGTCGATGCCGGTGTCGGCGATGACACGACCGATGTCCTGGCCGGGGCACTCATGGGCGCCCGCGCTGAAGGACAGGTGCGCGCGGTTGTGGTGCACGCGGGTCGAGGGGTCCTGGCGGACGGCCTGATCGACGTTGCCGGCGGCCAGGCCGAGCAGCAGCATGTCGCCCGCCTTGATCTCCTGCCCGCCGAGCGAGGTGTCACCGGTGGCCCAGCGGCCCGGGCACACCATCAGCGGCGGCTCGTCCCAGAGCACCTGCTCCACCGCCTCGGGCAAGGTCATCTGGCCACCCGCCAACGACCCTCGGAACCGCGGGTCGGTGACCGTCATCCGCAGCACGTTGGCCATGAGATTGGCGGTCGTCTCATAACCCGCGAGCAGGATGAGACGCAGGTGGTGCTGCACCTCCTCGTCGGTGAGACCGGCCGGGTGGGCCATCAGCACGGACGCGATGTCCTGCCCGGGCAGGGCGCGCTTGGCGGCGACGAGCTGCTTGAGGGTCTCCAGCACATAGGCGTTGCTGGCGAGCGACGTCTCGGTGGCCTTGAAGAGGTCCCGGGCGGCGTGGACGAGCTTCGGACCGTCCTCGTCCGGCATCCCGAGCAGGTGGGTGAGGACGAGCATCGGCAGGGGCTCGGTGAACTGACCGACCAGCTCCGTCCTGCCGCTCTCGCAGAACTCGTCGATCAGCTGGTGCGCGAAGCGGGTGATGTGGCGGCGGATGCCACGCTGGTCGAACTGGTTGAGGCTGGCCGTGACAGCGCCACGCAGACGCTGGTGCTCTTCGCCGTCCGCGCAGACGCAGTCCGGACGCCAGCCGATCATCGGCACGAGCGGCGAGGTCTCGGGGTCGATCTCGCCGCTCTTCCAGCCGTGCCAGGTGCGGGGGTCACGGGAGAACTGCGTGGAACGGGTGGCCACATCACGGTTCTCGAGGTATCCCAGGACGAGCCAGGCGCGGACGTCCCCTTCGAGCAGGACCGGCGCCACCGGACCGTGGGCGGCACGAAGCTTCTCGTACAGCCCCATGGGGTCGGTCTCGGCGGCGGCGCCATGGAGCCGGGTCACTCCCTCGACTCCCCCGGCGGCGTGGGCCGGGCAGCCCGGCGGCGGGACGAGCCCCGGTTCCGTGGTGGTGTGGTCAGCGGGCTGGAAGGTCATGCGGACTCCTGAGCGGCGGCGAGGGTGCACAGGTAGCCCATCAGCGAGAGCAACGCGTCGCGGCAGGACGACCGGTCGCGCGCGTCACAGGTGACGATGGGCACGGATTCGTTGAGGTCCAGAGCGGTGCGCAGAGCTGCTATCGGGTGCTCCGGCGCCTCGGGGAAGGTGTTGACGGCCACGACGAAGGGGACGCGGCGGTCTTCCAGGCGGGTGATGATCTCGAAGCAGACTTCGATCCTCCGGGTGTCGACGAGGACCACGGCGCCGAGCGCGCCTTCGAAGATGCCGTTCCACAGGAACCAGAACCGCTCCTGCCCCGGCGTCCCGAAGAGATAGAGGATCAGCTCCTCGTTGATGCTGATGCGGCCGAAGTCCATGGCGACGGTGGTGGTGCTCTTGCCCTCCGCGCCGGGGTTGTGGTCGATCCCGACGCCGGCCTGCGTCATGGTTTCTTCCGTGGTCAGCGGCGAGATCTCGCTCACCGCCCCGACCATGGTCGTCTTGCCGACCCCGAAGCCGCCGACAATGACGACCTTGACTCCCCGGGCGCCGTGCGGCAGCAGCACGTCCGTGCCGCGGGGGCCGGTGGGTGCGTCAGAGATTGCGTAGTCCATGGATCACCGCCTCCAGAAGGCCGAGTTCGGGAACCGCAGCGACGGGAACGGGAGCGATGGCCTCGACACGCCCGTCCTCGACGAGCTTGGAGAGCAGCGCCGTGAGGACGCTGAACGGAAGACTGAGATACGCGGATATCTCGGCCACCGACAGCGGGTACTGGCACATGCCGAGGATCGCCGCCTGCTCGGGCTGCATCGCGGGTTCCGGTGCGGACCTCGATGTGATGAGGGTGACCAGGTTGAAGGCCTTCGCCGAGGAACCCGGGCCACCGGAGATGACGTACAGCGGTACGGGACTGCCTTCATCCCATGTGTCCTGGTGCTCTGACGTCACATCGCCTGCCCGACGTCATCCCGCGGCGGACTGGTCATGTGTTGGCCGATCCGGACCACGAGCGTACGCATGCGGTCGCCCAGCAGCCCCGCGTCCACTTCCTCGTCGGCCAGCACCGCGAGATAGGCCCCGGGTCCGGCCGCCATCAGGGAGAAGTAGCCGCCGTCGACCTCGATGCCGACCATGCGCGTCGAGCCGTCTCCATGGGGGAACTTCTGCGCGATGGCCTTCGCCAGGCTCTGCATGCCCGAGCAGGCGGCGGCGATGGCGTCAGCGGTGTCGGTCTCCGTGTTCGCTTGACCGATGCACAAACCGTCCGACGACAGTGCGACCACGTGTCGCACGTACGGGACGCTGGCCGCGAGCTCCTTGAGCATCCAGTCCATGTTTGGCAGTGGCGTCACGGTTACTCATCCTCATCTGATGGCTCGCTGGTGTGGCTGGAAGGGTCGGTACCCGGCCTCTTCTCACCGCTGAACGCCTCCCACATCAGGCCCGGCTGCCGGGCCGCGCCGGCCGTCCCGGGGGAGGCGGCCGGAGCTGTGGGGGGCTGGGGGGCCGTGCGGACGACCGGTGTCGGGACGGGCGACTCCCGCCGCCGCTGCGGCAGCCCGTTGACGGTCTGTCTGACTTCGACGGAATCTGCTGCGGCATCGCGCCTCATCGTCGGCCTCGGCACGATCGGTGCGCCCAGGTGCTTCGGCGCGAACGGTTGGACCTTCTGGGGAGGCTGCTGAACCGTGGTGATCATGCTCCGCGGAACGAGCACCACGGCCCGCACTCCTCCGTAGGCGGAGGTGCGCAGATCGACGTCGAGGCCGTTCTCGCGGGCCAGCCTGCTGACGACGGGCAGGCCGAGCTGCGTCGCCTCGCCCAGGTCGGCCAGGTCGAGGCCGGACGCCGCCCGTGCCATGACGCGGTCGATGCGCTGCCGGACCTCTTCGGTGAGCCCGACCCCACGGTCCTCGATCTCGATGGCGATGCCGGACGGCACCTCGCTGGCGCTCACCTCGACCGGGGTGTGCGGCGGCGAGAAGGTCGTGGCGTTGTCGAGCAACTCGGCGAGCACATGGATCAGCGGCTCGGCTCCCTGGCCGATCACGGCCACTTCCGTCACCGACTGCAGCTTCACGCGCGGATAGTCCACGATGCGTGACATGGCCCCACGCACGACGTCGTAGAGGGGGATCGCCTTCGACCACTGGCGTCCGGGGCGGGCATCACCCAGTACCGCGACGCTCGCCGCGAGGCGCCCGATCAGGGCGTTGCGGTGGTCGATGGCCTGCAGGCCGTGGGAGACCACGAGATCCGTACCGTGCAGGATCTGCATGTCGCGGAGGTCCTTGGCGAGCTGATGCACGATCGCCTGGACCCTTCGCGCGATCGCCACCAGTGCCCGCTGGGAGGAGTCCCGCGTGTGCTCCTCGGCCTCCACGGCTTCCAGGAGCGTCCGCACGGCATGCCGGAGCGCTTCGGCGAACTCGCTGTCGAGGTGTTCCCCGAACGAGATGGACTGCAGGATCTCCGAAGCGGGGTCACCCTTCTGCATCCGGGCGACGGCCGCGGGGAGGAGTTCCTCGGCGAGCCATACCGTGGTGGCCCGTTGATCGGCCAGGCGCCCGAGGAGTGCGGCTTCGCGCTGCGCGTAGTACTGCTGGACCTCGGCACTCGCCCGCGCGTGGCGGGCCTCCTCCGCCGAGCGCGCCCGGCGCGCCGTACCGGCCGAGACGATGGCCGTCAGGACGACGGCGACGAGGCCGCACCAGGCAACCGGCGTGCGTATCTGCGCGGGGACGAAGATCAGCGCTATGCCGCAGGCCCCGGCCAGAACACCGGGGGGGACTAGCCATGCCGGAGCCACTGCGCGTGGCAGGCCTCCGGGCGTTGAACCTGTACGAACCATCGAGGGGTCCCTAAACAGTCTGGAATGAGTGGACTGGGGGTGGTGCGGCGCGCCGACAGGAGCGGTCGGGGCGTCGCCGGGCCGAGCAGAGGTGTTCTGATGGGTGCCCCCGACGGGTCGGTTCGAGATCGCATCGGTGGTCACGCCTCCCTGCGGCCAGGCTCCGTCCATGCGCGACACAGCGTTCGGTGACTCGCTGTGAGTGCAGCGCAACACGCAGGGGAGAATAGTCAGTTCGGGTACGCCATGTGACCTTGCTGGAACGAGAACCTCCGCACTGACCGACCTCGACCAAAATTGATCGATCACTGCCATGGCAGGCACTGCAAACGCATGGAATCGACCACATCAAGCAGCAATGCCGCGACGGTCAACACCCGCCCACCTGACGCCCATTCAGGTGACGAGCGCTCCCTCTCCTTGACGCACGACGGGTCGATCGGCACCGGCGCGGCGCAGGGCCGCTCGGTCCGGTCCGACCGGAGTGCGCCCGAAGCCCCTCGGGAGGAAAATGGTGGGGGGTGGGAGCGCGCCGTGCGGCGTCCGCCGAGTGGTTCAACCCGGGATGTGAGCAGGATGGTTGACAGTGCAACGAGCGGTCGGGGTGCGGCTCGGGAACGAGCGGCACGCAACTCCCGTGGCCCCCGCCACGACAAGGCCCGCCATCAGGTCCGCATCCCGGGGTTCGCGCGTGAGGGTACGGAGATCGGGCTGGGCGACGCCGTCGCCCGGGTGACCTCGACGGTGGGGATCCGGCCCTGCGGTGGCTGTGGCCGCAGGGCCGAGGCGCTGAACCGGTGGATGACGATCGACGGCGGGCGGGACCGCTGAAGCACTGCGCCAAGCGCCCGCACGACAGGGCGCCAGCGGCGGAGTCCCACCCCGGCCTGACGGCCCGACAGAGTGTGCGTGAGGAGTGACTGATGGACCCCGAGATCACCGACACCGTCACCGCCACAAGCCCGCCGCCCGAGGCCCCGGTACGTAACCCTCCCGCCCCGGCACCCGCCCCCGAGGACCTCCGCACCACGCCCGCGGCCGAGCCGACCGTCACCCAGGCCGGCTGCGGCTGCGCCACAGCCTCCTCCCCCGACGGCGGAGGAGGCGACGGCGACACCACAGTCGGCTACGTCTACGTACTGGGCCGCGTCCACGCCGTCTTCCCCGACGCCTCCGTCCAGCACGAGTTCTTCCATGTCGCGGGCGCCGACGGCAGGACCGACGACACCGACGCCGACGCGATGTACCGCGTCCTCTCCGCACCGGAGAACCGCTACATCGCCCGGCAGATGTGCTTCGTCCTCGCCGTTCAGGGCGTCGACACCTACATCCTGGAGCCGGCCGACCCGACCGATCTGGACGATCTCGTGGAGGCTCTGCGCCCGGTCCCCGACCACCGCGACCTCGCCGTGGTCGTCGGCCGTCTCGGCCCGATCGCTCCCCCGGGCGCCTGCCAGGGACTCTCCGTCCCCGTCGTCCGCGTCGAGAAGATCTGGGCCTTCGACAGCAAGGAGCTGATGCGGGCGATCGAGCGCCCCGACGGCACCTCCCGCAAGGAGTTCGAGCGGGGTGCCGGAGCGCTGCTCGACCGCCTGCTGCAGCTCAGCGACAACACCGGAACCGACCCGGCCGGACGGGCCCTCAACTATCTGATGGTGAGGTCCCAGGCGATCTACAGGACGTCCAGCGAGAAGCGCGACGAGGGCTACGTCCTCTCCGCGGTGGAAGCCTCGCCGTCCCGGCTCAGCACCGGGTCGCAGACCGTCGTCACGGTCGTCTTCTCGTACACCCACCGCCAGACCAATGTCGTCGAGAAGTGCTTCGTCCGCGTGGGTCTCGCCGGGCTGTTCCCCTTCCTGGTCTCCCCGTTCCAGGACTACTACGACCGGTAACCGTTGAGAGAAGGAGGCGAACGGACATGCGTATCCCCGGATTCGCCGTCGAGCCGCCGGCACGCGGCGTGCCCACCGGTGACCTGCTCCACCCCCAGTTCTTCACCTGCGAGGAGGAGTTGCGCCCGGTCTGCCGGCACAAGTGCAAGGGCGCACCCAACTACCGCCAGTGCGTGCAGCGTTGCGTGGCCGAGATGTGCTCGGACACGTGGTGACCGCCCAGCAGCCGCTACCCGAGGAGAAGGGGTGACGTCCGATGCGCATCCCCGGATTCGAGCGCGAGCTCGAGAGCGCGCGCCCGGTCCCGGAAACGCGCGGCGACCGGCTCTTCCCGCAGTTGGAGTCGTACTGCGCGAGGGAGTGCCGTGCCGACTGCGACAACAACCACCCGTGGGGCTCGCCCGAGTGGCACGAGTGCTTCGACTACTGCATGGAGACGTGCCGGTGATCCCGTAGTCCGCTCGCGCACCCCGGTGGGCAGAGGAGAGAGGGGTGCCCGTGGACCCCCTGGACCTGGTCGGCCTCAGGCCGCTCATGGCGCGTACCGCGGGCCGGTCCTCGGTCGTGGTGGGCCTGATCGACGGCCGCGTCGCCCTGGACCATCCCGCCTTCGCGGGCCACCCGGTCCGCGAGCTGACGGCCGTGGCGGGAACCTGCCGCGGTTCCGACGTGTGCTGTGCGCACGGCACGGCCGTCGCCGGGATCATCGCCGGGAACGACGGCGTCTGCCCCCGGTGCACCCTCGTGTCCCGGCCGCTCTTCACGGACCGTCCGACCGACGGCGGTCCCGCGACCTGCCTTTCCGGTGTACGGACGGGAGAGCTGGCCGAGGCGATCCTGGAGACCGTCGGCGCGGGCGCCCATGTCCTGAACCTCAGCATGGCCCAGCCCGCGCCCTCCGGTGTCCGCGACCGCGCACTGGAGACCGCCCTCGACCACGCGGCCGACCGGGGCGTGATCGTCGTGGTCGCCGCCGGGAACCAGGGCAGGGTGGGCTCCTCCGTGCTCACCGGCCATCCGTGGGTCATCCCGGTGACCGCGTACGATCGCGCCGGGCATCCCATGCCCCAGTCCAACCGCGGTGTGTCCATCGGCCGGCACGGAGTCGGCGCCCCCGGCGACCGCGTCCCGGGGCTGGGACTCGACGGCCGCCCCCTCGCCCTGAGCGGTACGAGCGCCGCCGCGCCCTTCGTCACGGCCACGGTCGCCCTCCTCCGCTCGGCCTACCCGAACGCCGGCCCCGCGGCCGTGCGGTACGCGGTCACCCACGGCCCCGGCCGGCGGCGCTCGGTGACCCCGCCGCTGCTGGACGCCGGGAGCGCGTGGACGGCACTCCGGGGTATGGCGTGACGGCGGTGCTCCCGCCAGACGCGGATGCCGTCCAGGTGTGTGATACCTCCGTGGGCCCGAACTCCCTTGTTACCGAAGGGGAACCTCAGATCTTGCGCAAAGAACCTGGGGACGTGTTGCCCGAGCCGGTTTCGATTGCGAGGGTTCTGTCATTCCCTCGTCCGAGGCCATCGGAGGCTTCATGCCCGTCCGCCGTTCCCTGCTCGCCGCCGCGGCCGCGTCCGTACTCGCGCTCCCGCTGCTCGTGTCGACCGCCGCCGGCTCCTCCGTCGCCGACGAAGGAACGCCACCGGCCGAGTCCGGGCTCCGGCCGCCGGACAAGCAGTCCGTCGTCACCGGCAGCGGCGGCGCGGTCTCCAGCGTGAACCCGTACGCCTCGCAGGCGGGCATCGACGTGCTGCGGCGCGGCGGCAACGCCGTGGACGCGGCGGTCGCGACCGCCGCCGCGCTCGGCGTGGTCGAGCCCTACTCCGCCGGCATCGGGGGCGGCGGCTACTTCGTCTCCTACGACGCCGCCACGAAGAAGGTCCGCACGATCGACGGCCGCGAGACCGCCCCGGCCCGGATGCGCGCGGACTCCTTCCTCGACCCCTCGACGGGCAAGCCGATCCCCTTCGACGAAGCGGTCAACTCCGGCCTCTCCGTGGGTGTCCCCGGCACCCCGGCCACCTGGGAGAAGGCGCTCGACGACTGGGGCACCCTGTCGCTGGCCAAGGCCCTGCGACCGGCCACCCGGCTCGCGGCCGACGGCTTCGTCGTCAACGAGGAGTTCCGTGCGCAGACCCGGCTGAACGAGGAACGCTTCCGGGACTTCAGCTCCACCGCGGAACTCTTCCTGCCGAACGGCGAACTCCCCGTCGTCGGCACGCGCTTCCGCAATCCGGGCCTCGCCCGCACCTACAGTGAGCTCGCCCGTGACGGTGCCGACGCGATGTACCGCGGTGGCATCGCGAGCGATGTGGTGCGGACCGTGAAGAACCCGCCGGTCGCCGCGGGGGCGGACCGTGTGGTCAGGCCCGGACTCATGGAACGGGCCGACCTCGCCGGGTACCGCACCGTGGAGCGGGCGCCCACCCGGACCACGTACCGGGGTCTCGACGTCTACTCGATGGCCCCGTCCTCCTCGGGCGGCACGACCGTCGGCGAGGCACTGAACATCCTGGAGAACCACCGTCTTTCGCCCACCGACCGGGCGCGGTCGCTGCACACGTACCTCGAGGCCAGCCGGATCGCCTTCGCGGACCGTAACCGCTGGGTCGGCGACCCCCGGTTCTCGGACGTGCCCACGGCGGGTCTGCTGTCGAAGGACTTCGCCAGAGCGCGGTCCTGCCTGATCCGTCCCGACGCGACGCTGACCAGTCCGCTCGCCCCGGCGGATCCCCGCCGCCCGGCCTCGGGCTGCACGCCGGGAATCGGTTCCTCGGAGCCGTACGAGGGTCCCTCCACCACGCACCTCGTGACCGCCGACCGCTGGGGCAACGTGGTCTCGTACACGCTGACGATCGAGCAGACCGGCGGCTCGGCGATCACCGTGCCGGGGCGGGGCTTCCTGCTCAACAACGAGCTCACGGACTTCGACTTCACCCCGCTGACGGAGGGTGTGCCCGACCCGAACCTGCCGGGTCCCGGCAAGCGCCCCCGCAGCAGCATGTCACCCACGATCGTGCTCCAGGACGGCAAGCCGCTCATCGCGGTCGGCTCCCCCGGTGGCTCCACGATCATCACCACGGTCCTCCAGACGCTCGTGAACCGGGTGGACCTGGGGATGTCGCTGCCCGAGGCGGTCGCCGCGCCGCGCATCTCCCAGCGGAACCGGACGACGACCGACGCCGAGCCGGAGTTCCTCGACTCGGCGGAACGCGCGACGCTGGAGGCCATCGGCCAGCGGTTCGTGCTCGCTCCGTCGACGTTCACCCCCGCGCCCGAGATCGGAGCGGTGGCCGCTCTGGAGTTCACGGGGCGGGGCCAGGTCACGGCGGTGGCGGAACCCCGGCGCCGGGGCGGCGGCTCCGCGATGGTGGTGCATCCGCGCCACTGAGCCGGTGCTGCTGATCCAGCGAACCATCGAGCGGTCCCGCTCCCCTCACGGGGCCGCTCCCCCGGCCGCCTCCTCCCCGGCGGACGGGCCCGAGACCAGGACCGCGGAGCGATCGCGCCCCGCGGTCCTGGCGCGTCCGGGGCCCGGTCGACGCCTCGCACCAGCGACGACCGGACCGCACCGCCGGACCCCGCCGCGGTGCGGAACGAAGATCGGTCATCATTACGGCAGACCAGACCGGACCGGGGCGGTCGCTCTCGCGCGTTCCGTGGGACGGCCCGCCGCCGGGCAGATCCACGGGGGGCGTTGATGCGGGGAAACAGCGAGACGGTGTTGCTGGACGTGCTGACCGGCGCGGCCGAAGCCGCGCCCGACCAGGGCATCGTCCATGTGCGGGGAGACGGCGGCGAACGCGTCGTCACCCATCGCGCGCTGCTCTCCGATGCGCTGGGCGTCGCCGGAGGCTTCCTCGACGCGGGTCTCGCGCCGGGGAGCCACGTGGTGCTGCCGGCCGACCGGAGCGAGGAGTTCCTGCCGCTCTTCTGGGGTGCCGTCGCCGCCGGACTCGTACCGGTGCCGCTCGCCCCGGACGCACGGCGGGTGCTGCCCGTCTGGGAGTTCCTCGGCCGACCGCCGGTGGTACTCGGCGCGTCCACCGCGCCGCTGCTCGACACCCTGCCCGACTCCGTACGCCCCCTGACGCTCGACACGCTGCGGGACCGTCCCGCGCCACAGCGGCTGCCGAAGCGGACGCCTGGCGACGTGGCGTTCCTGCAGTTCTCCTCGGGCAGTACGGGGGCGCCCAAGGGGGTCGAACTGACGCATGCGGCCGTGCTGGCCAATCTGGCGCAGATCCGCGCCGCCGCCGGCATCCGTTCCGAGGACGTGCTGGCCACCTGGATGCCGTACTTCCACGACATGGGGCTGATCGGCACCCACCTCGTCCCGCTGTCGGCAGGGATCAAGCAGGTCCGGCTCGAACCCCTGACGTTCGCCAAGCGGCCCGCGCGGTGGCTGGAGGCGGCGGCCCGGCACCGGGCGACCCTGCTCTCCGCCGCCAACTTCGCCCTGGCCCTCGTCGAACGACGCGTACCGGAGGACACGCTCGCCCGTCTCGACCTGACATGCGTACGGATGATCCTGGTGGGTGCGGAGCCGATCTCCCCGGCCGTGTGGCGGGCCTTCGTCCGGCGGATGCGGCCGACGGGGCTCGCGGCGAGCGCGCCACAGCCGGTGTACGGACTCGCCGAGGCCACCCTGGCCGTGACGTTCCCGCCGCCCGGCGAGGTGGCTCGACCGCTCGCCCTGGACCGGGCGGCGCTCAGCCGCGGGCTGGCCGTGGACACCGCGCCCGGACTCCCGGACGCGGTCGAGCTGATGGATGTGGGCAGCCCTGTGCACGGGTGCGCCCTCCGGATCACCGACGCCAGGGGCCAGACCGTCGAGGACCGACGGGTCGGGCACATCGAGGTCCGGGGCCCGCAGGTGGCCCGGGGCTATCACGGTGCTCCGGCGGCGACGGCGGACGCGTTCGTCGACGGGTGGCTGCGCACCGGTGACGTGGGCTTCCTGCGGGAGGGGCGGCTCTGTGTGACCGGTCGGTCCAAGGACGTCGTCTTCGTCGACGGGCGTACGTTCCACGCGGCGGATCTCGAAGAGGTGGCCGCGGGCACGCCCGGTCTCGGGCGCTGCCCGGTCGCGGTCGTCGGCTCCACCGATCCGGCGGGTGGCGGGGAGCGGGTGGTCGTCCTCCTCGCACCCGCGCCGCCCCTTGCCGCCGTGACCGCCGCGTTGCTGCGCGAGGTCGGGGTGCGGGTCCGCGAGGCCCTGGGGCACGACGACGTCCGGGTGTTGGCGATGCCCGTACGCGCGTTCCCGCGTACGACCAGCGGAAAGGTCCGGCGAGGGGTGCTTCGGGATCGCTTCGAGGGCGGGGAGTATCCGGAGATCGCGGGGCTGGGGGCCGTGGGGGTCTTCGGGGGCGGATCCCTGCCGGGGGCCGGGGCTGACTCCGCCGGCCCCACCGTCCCGGCCGGTCCGGACCGAACGAGCCTTGCAGGGGGCCCGGATGGCGCGGACGCCATCGGTGCGGTCGGCGACCGCCATGCGCGGCCGGGCGGCATGCCACCGTCTGCCGCGCCCCGGTCTCGACGGGACGTCGAGGCCGTCGTGCTCCGGATCTGGGCCCGGGTGCTCGGGCTGGCGGTGGAGGAGATCGCGCCGCACGACGACTTCCGCGCGCTCGGGGGCTCCTCGCTCAAGGCCATGGAGGTACTGGCCGCCCTGGAGGACGCCTTCGGCATACCGCTGCGTCCGTCCGACATACGCGACCACGCCACGGTGTCCGCGCTCGCCGGACTCGTCCTCACCGCGGACACTCCGATGGGCTCCCCCTCGCGCCACCCGCGGACGGACGAGCCCCGCTCCCCCACTCCCCGGCCGGAGCCGGTCCGCGGCGCCGAGCCCGCGGTCGCCGTCTCCGGCCTCGCCTGCCGGTTCCCCGGTGCCGAGACCCCGGAGGCGTTCTGGGACCGGCTCGTCGACGGCTACGACGCCGTCACCTGCGTACCGGACGGACGGTGGGCGCAGCCGTCGGACGGTCACGCCCGGTGGGGCGCGTTCCTCGACGAGCCCGCCGGTTTCGACGCGGGCTTCTTCGGCATCGGCGAGGACGAGGCCCTGGCGACCGATCCCCAGGCGCGGATCCTCCTGGAACTCGCGCACGAGGCGCTGGAGCGGGCCGGATACGCGGGCCCGCGCCGGCACGGCCGCCGGGTCGGTGTCTTCGTCGCCGCCGGTGACAGCGGCTATCGGTCGCTGCTCGAACAGGCCCACCACGAGGGCGAGTTGCCTGCCGCCGCGCTGACCGGGAACCTCCCCAACATGCTCGCCGCCCGCGTCGCGCACTGCCTGGATCTGACCGGGCCCGCGCTCGCGGTCGACACCGCGTGCTCCTCGGCGCTGGTCGCGCTGCACCTGGCGCGCCGCAGCCTCCAGGCCGGTGAGTGCGACATCGCGGTCGTCGGCGGCGTACACCTCAATCTGACGCCGACCGGGTACGCCCTCCTCGAGAAGGCGCAGGCGCTCTCCCCGACCGGCCGCTGCCACGCGTTCGGAGCGGCCGCCGACGGCTTCGTCCCCGGGGAGGGCGGCGCGGCGCTCGTCCTGACCCGACTCGACGAGGCGGCTCGGGCCGGTGATCCGGTCCTCGCGGTCCTCCGCGGCACCGCCGTGAACAACGACGGACGCTCGCTGAGCCTGATGGCGCCCAATCCCCTGACACAGCGCGACGTCATCACGCGGACGTACCGCGACGCGGGCATCGACCCCGAGAGCGTGTCGTACGTGGAGGCGCACGGCACCGGTACGCCGATCGGCGACCCCGTCGAGGTGCGCTCGATCGCGCATGCCTTTCCGCCGCGCGCCGACGGGCGGCTCCGGCTGCTCGGCTCGGTCAAGACCAACGTCGGGCATCTGCTCAACGCGGCCGCCATGCCGAGCCTGGTGAAGATCGTCCTCGCGCTCGGGCGGCGGCAGTTGCCGCCGTCCCCGCTCCGGACGGCGCCCGCGCCCGCGCTCGACCTGGCCGCTTCCGGTTTCGCCCTGGTGGACGAGGCACGGGACTGGGATGCTCCCTGCCCGCTGGTCGCGGGAGTCAACGCGTTCGGCTTCGGCGGCACCAACGCCCATGCCGTACTGGAGGAGGCACCCGCCCGACCCGAGAGAGAGCAGGCACCTTCGGACGGGCCACGGCTGCTCACCCTGTCGGCGCACGGGACGACCGCGCTGCGGGCCGCCGCTGCCGGTCTCGCGGACCATCTGCGGGACAACCCCGGTCTCGACGAGGGCGATGTCTGCGCCGCCGTCGCCTCGGCCCGTGACGAGGGACCCGACCGACTGGCTCTCGTCGCCGAGGGCGATCTCGCGGCCCGCCTCGACGCCGTACGCGACGACGCCGAACGCGACGTCCCTTCGCGCGACGCCGCCTTGCCTCGAGCGGCTGTGCACGAGAGTGCCGAACGTGACGACTACGGACGGGACATCGCCGTACGCGACGACCGGACACGCGACCCGGAGGCGCCGATCGGCGCCTCCGTACGCTCCCGGGCGCGTCTCGTCCTCCTCCTGCCCGGGCAGGGCGTGCACCCGCACGGTCAGGCCCGCGCGCTCCACGCGGACGCGCCCGCGTTCCGGGAAGCGCTCGACGAGGCGTCGGATCACGCCGGCAGGGTCGGCGGGCGCAGTCTCACCGGCTGGTGCCTCGACCCCGACGTGTCGCCCGACGCGTTCGCCCGAACCGACATCGCCCAGCCGCTCCTCGTCGCCTACGGGGTCGCGCTCGCCCGCCAGGTACGGGCGTGGGGGATCACGCCGGACGCGGTCGCGGGGCACAGCGTCGGCGAGATCGCCGCCGCGTGCGTCGCCGGGACGCTCTCGCTCGGCGACGCCGTACGGTTCGCCTCGGAACGCGGCCGGTTGATGGCGGAGTTGTGCGCCCCCGGCGCCATGGCGGCGGTGCGCTGCGACGAGGAGACGGTCACCACCCTGGTGGCCGACGCCCGGGGCGCGCTGAGTGTGGCGGCGGTCAACGGTCCGGACCAGGTCGTCCTGGCCGGCACGGAGGCGGCCGTCGACCGAGCGGTCGCCGAGCTGTCCGCCCGAGGGATCGCGGCACGCCGGCTCGGGGTGTCCAGGGCGTTCCACTCGCCCCTGATGGATCCGGCACTCGGCCCGCTCGCGGAGGCCGCCGGAGACCTCGCGCTCCGGCCGTCCGTGACACCGCTGATCAGCACGGTCACCGCCGCGTGGCAACCGGTCCTGGACCCCGCGTATCTGCGCAGCCACGCCCGGCGGCCGGTCCGCTTCGGCGCGGCCGTGGACCGTCTGCTCGGCGAGGGGTACGACACGTTCGTGGAGCTCGGCGCCGGATCCCTGGGCGGTTCCGTGCGTGCCGTGGCGGCGGCGCACCCACGCGGAGCCGGGGCGCTCGCGCTCACGGCCGGGGAGCGGGACGGTGCGCGGGGGCTGCTCGAGACCGTGGGTCGGCTCTGGCAGCGGGGCGTGCCTCTGGACCGTACGGCCATGGACTCCGGACGGGCTCGGATCTCCGTACCGACATACCCCTTTCAGCGGCGCCGCTACTGGCCTGCCGCCACTCACCGATCCCGGCCGCTGCTGCACCGGTTCGTGTGGGACGACGCTCCGCTGACCGTCGGCTCGGGGCCGCGTACCGTCCTGCTGGCCGGCCCGGACTCGTCGCTCGCCCGCGCGTTCGCGGACCGGCTCGCGGCGCGGGGTGTCGCGGTCCGACGGGCCGGGGACCCGCTGCCCGATGGAGCGCCGGCTCCGACGGCGGCCGTGCTGCTCGCGGGTGAGGCGGTGGAGCCGGACTCCGCCACCGCGCTCGACGCGGCGCACCGCGCCATGGTGACCGAGCTCCAGGACCTGCTTCCGCACCTCGCGCACCATCGCCCGCGCGTCCTCGTCGTCACCGAGGACGTCCATGTCACCGGCGCCGGTCCGGAACGTCCGCGCCCCGCGCAGGCGGTCCTGACCGGGCTGGCCCTGGCGCTGCCCGAGGAGTTGCCCGGTGTCGCGGCGCACAGCGTCGACCTGTCGTCCCTGGACGACGTCGACGCGCGTCTCGACGCGCTCGACCACGAACTCGCCGCGCGTCCCGCGCCGCGCGACGACGTCGCCCGAGCGGCCATCGCCTGGCGGGCCGGGCGACGCCTCGGCCGGACCTCCGTACCGGTCGCGGCGGCACAGGAGACGGCGCTGCCGGCCGACGGCGTGTATCTGATCACCGGGGGCGCCGGAGGGGTCGGTGGTGCGCTGGCGCGTGATCTCGCGGGACGGGGCCGGCCGACCCTCGTGCTGACCGGTCGCTCGACCGTGCCGCCGGACGGGCTACTGGACGAACTGCGGTCGCTCGGCGCCACCGTGGAGTACCGCGCCGCCGACGTCTCCCGCGAGGCCGACGTCGACGCGCTGCTGGCCGGTCTGCCGCGTCTCGACGTGCTCGTGCATGCGGCTGGGGTGGTCCGCCCCGGCACTCTGCGGGCCAAGACCCCCGAGGAGGTGGCCGAGGTCCTGGCCGCCAAGACGCGCGGCGCGGCGCTGCTCGCGCGCGGACTGCGCGGGCACGACCTGCGCCCGGGCTTGTGCGTGGCGTTCTCCTCGGTCGCCTCGGTGCTGCCGGGCCTGGCGGGGGCGATCGGCGACTACGCGGCCGCCAACGCCTACCTCGACGCCTTCGCCGCCGCCGAGCGCGCGGCCGGCCGGCCGTGGCTGGCGGTCAACTTCGCGGCGTTCGCCGATACGGGACTCCTTACGGGCACGAGCCTCCGCGGCGGCGCGGCACGGCCCGCCGGGACGGGAGTTCTCCCCGGCACAAGACACCCTGCCGGCACGGGAAGCAGCGCCGGTACGGGACTCCTCGCGGGCACGAGCCTCCGCGGCGGCGCGGCACGGCCCGCCGGGACGGGAGTTCTCCCCGGCACAAGACACCCTGCCGGCACGGGAAGCAGCGGCGGTACGGGAGTCCTCTCCGGCGCGGGCCGCCCCGCCGACACGGGAAGCAGCGCCGGTACGGGACTCCGCGCCGGCGCCGTACTCCCCACGGGCCCCTCCGACGCGGGGCGCGTCCCCCCGACGCGAGCCCTCGCGTCGGGCGCGACCGCTCCGGGACCTGGACGCGGACCCGCGCCGCTGGCCACCGGCGTGGCGCTGGAGGCCCTGCGCCGGGCCTGTGGCATCGACGCCGCGCAGGTGATGGTCGCCGACCTGGGGACGGGTGCCACCCGTCGCACCCCGGCCGATGTCGTCGTACCCGCGCCGCGCCCGAACGTCCGGCCCCCGTCCACGGCGTCCGAGACGAGCGGAGTACGCGCCGAGGACGCGACCGGGCTGTCGGACGTCCTGCGGCAGCTCCTCTCCGAGGCTCTCCACGTGTCCCCGGCCGAGCTCGGTGACGACGTACCGCTGCTCGGCCTGGGCCTGGACTCGCTCATGGCCGTCGATCTCGTCAAGCGGCTGGAGAAGGAGCTCGACCGCTCGCTCCCCATCACGCTGTTCTTCGAGCACCGGACCCTGGGCGAACTCGCCCGCCACCTCCGCTCCCAAGAGCCCGGGGGCTCCGTGGCGGCACCGACCAGGCCGGCGGCCGACGACGGCGTCCCCTTCTCCCTGACGCCGGTCCAGCTCGCCTTCCACACCCAGGGCGGGCTGTACCCGGACGTCGCCGCCTACGGGTACGTGACGCAGGACGTGCGCGGCCCCCTCGACCCCGAGCTCCTCGGCATGGCGCTCGGCCTGCTCACCGACCGTCACCCGATGCTCCGCATCCGGGTCCACCCCGGGCAGCCGGCGCCCACGCAGGCGGCCGTGCCGCCCGGCCGTGAACGGATGCCCGACTGGTACGAGGTCCGTGATCTGCCCGGCATCCGCTCCGTCGAGGAGGAGCTGGAGCGGCTCGAAGAGGCCTTGTGCAACCGCCCGTTCGACCTCGCCGCCGAGGCTCCCCTCCGCGCCGTGCTCGCCCGTACCGGGGACCCGGGCTCCGCCCGTCTCGTACTCGTGGTGCATCACGCCGCCGCCGACGGCTTCAGCCTGAACATCCTGGGCGAGGAGCTCTGGGCGCTCTACACGGCCCTTTCGCAGGGGCGTTCCCCTGGACTCCCCCCGCTCACCACCCACTTCGCCGCCTACACCGCGCACGAAGAGGCAGAACGATCCGAGGCCGTCCTCGCCGAGGACCGGGCGTACTGGCGTGAGGTGCTCGCCCGCAGGGGCGAACCGCTCTCGCTGCCGTACGACGGCGACCCGCTGGGCCTCCCCGAACCCCCGCTCCTCGCCCATCAGGTGGCCCCCCGCCCCGGCTTGTCGGCCGCGCTGCGCGAGGTGGCCGCCGCGCACGACGTGTCCCTGTTCCACCTGCTGCTCGCGGCGTACGCACGCTGCCTGTCACGTTGGGACGGCGGCCGGGAGCACGTGTCCGTCAATGTCGCCCGGGCCCGCCGCGAGACCAGGCTGCCCGGCATCGACCGGCTCGTGGGACCGCTGGCCGACACCCTCCCGGTCCCTGTGCACGTCGGCCGGGACGATTCGGTGCACACGCTCGCCGTGCGTCTGCGCGACGCGTGGCCGGAGGCCGAGCGGCACGGCCGGCTCACGAGTCTGGACCTCGCCCGGCTCCTGCCGGCGGACGGGGCGGGACCGCGCACGGCAGCGCCCGCGTCGTTCAGCTTCGCGCGGTTCCCGGTCTCCCTCGATCCCGACTGCCCGGTGGAGGTCCGCCCGACCTCTGCGGGAACGGCCTCCGCCGCCACCCGGCTCGGCCTGCTGTGCTGGGAATCGGACGGGGAGCTGTCGTTCTCCTGGAACTTCCCGGCCCGGCTCTTCGACCGGACCACGATCGCCCGGCTCGCCGACGAGCACCTGGCCGAGCTCGCCGAGGCCGCGAAGCCCACGCGGCCCGCACGGCTCGCCGAGGCGGTCGCGGCGCCCGTTCCCGACGCGCGGATCCCCGTCCTCGCCCACGAGCCGTCCGGTGCGCGCCCGGACGTCGTCGCCCGACTGCGCGCGCAGTTCCGCGCGACGCCGGACGCGGTGGCCGTCGACACCGGCGACGGTGACGTCCTGACCT
Organism: Streptomyces sp. NPDC059567; assembly: GCF_042735655.1. Taxonomy (NCBI): domain Bacteria; kingdom Bacillati; phylum Actinomycetota; class Actinomycetes; order Kitasatosporales; family Streptomycetaceae; genus Streptomyces; species Streptomyces sp. NPDC059567. The sequence goes on from NZ_JBHWBS010000096.1 coordinate 18,319, forward strand.
ACGCCGAACTGGACCGGGCGTCCGCTTCACTCGCCTCCCGGCTGCGCGCCCACGGCGTCGCCGCGGGTGACCTGGTGGGGCTTCTGACCGAACCCGGCGGCGACACCGTGGCGAGTGTGGTCGGGATCCTGCGGGCCGGTGCGGGATGGGTGCCGCTGGACGCCGCCCATCCCGCGGCCCGCCTGGCCGACCAGCTGGAGCGGTCCCGTACCCGCGCTCTCGTCTGTCATGCGGCCACCCGCGCTTCGGCGACCGCGCTCGCCGCGGCCGCCGGGATCACACTCGTCACGGTCGACGACCCGTCGTCCGAACCCGCCGAACCGTGGTCCGACGGTACGGAGGTTCCGGCGCCCGGACCCGACTCCCTCGCATACGTGATCTTCACCTCGGGTTCCACCGGGCGCCCCAAGGCGGTGCCGATCACCCGTCGTTCGATGACCAACTACCTCGACTGGGCGCTGGCCACCTTCGGGTACGGAGAGGGCGACCGGCTCGCTCAGACGGCGTCGCTGTGCTTCGACGCGTCGGTACGCCAGCTCCTCGCGCCGCTCCTCGTCGGGGCCACCGTGGTCACCCTCCCCCGCCGGCTGCTCCGGGACCCCGAGGCGCTGCTCGACCGGGTCGAGCAGGCCCGGATATCGGTGTGGAGTTCGGTCCCGAGCCTGTGGTCCCGGCTCCTCGAGGCCGCCGAGACGCGCGTACGGAACGGCGCACCGGCACCGGACCTCGCGGCGCTGCGCTGGATCCACGTCGGCGGGGAGGCGCTCCCGCCGGCCCATGTCCGTCGCTGGTACGACCTGTTCGGTCCCGGGCACCGGATCGCCAACCTCTACGGGCCCACCGAGTCCACCATCAACGCCACGTTCCACATCATCGACGGCCGTCCGGCCGACGACGTACGGACGCTGCCCATCGGCACGCCCCTCACCGGCACGGAGGTCGACGTGGTGGCGGCGGACGGGCGGCGCTGCGCACCGGGTGAGCCCGGCGAGCTGCTGATCGCCGGTGTGGGGCTCACGCCCGGCTACCTCCATGAACCGGAGCTGACCGCCGCCGCGTTCACCGTGCGCGGCGGGCGCCGCGGGTATCGCAGCGGCGACCGGGTCCGGTGCGACGTGGAAGGCGTCCTCGAGTTCCTCGGACGGCTCGACGACCAGGTGAAGGTCCGTGGGCACCGGGTGGAACCCGGCGAGATCGAGTCGGTGCTGCTGACGCATCCGGCGGTCGCGCGCGCCGCCGTGGTGCACGGTGACGAACGGCTGAGTGCCTTCGTCGAGTGCCGGCCGGGCGCCGCGGCTCCGGATTCCACGACTCTGCGCACGCATCTGGCGCGAACGCTTCCGGAGTACATGCTCCCGGCCCGGATCCACCTGGTCGACGAACTCCCCCTGACCGGGACCGGAAAGATCGACCGCTCCGCGCTCACCGCGCCCACACCCGTGCCTCCGCCCAGCGTCGCGGAGCCGACGAACGCGCCGGCGCCGGGGACTCTTCCGATGACGCCGACCGAAGTCCTCCTGGCCCGTGTCTGGGCCGAACTCCTCGACAGCGAGGAGATCCGGCGCGAAGACGACTTCTTCGCCTTGGGCGGCGACTCCCTGCTCGTCCTCCAGGTGTTCGCGCGGCTGCGGGAGAAGATCCCGGTGCTGCCGAGGCCCACGGCCGTGTACGACCACCGCACCCTGTCCGCCCTCGCCGCGGCGATCGACGGCGTCACCGACGACGAAGGACCGACCGACGCACCGGCCGACGCACCCGTCGACGGACGGGCCGACACGCGGGACCGGCCCGGTCGCGACGACCTCCGCACGCACGGTCCCTCGCCGTTCGCCCTCGCCCCCTCCCAGCGCGGATTCCTCCTCGCCGAGGCCATGGCACCCGGCTCCCATACGGCGTGGCTCGCCTGTCTGCGGGTGGACGGACCCCTGCGACCCGAGGTGTTCCAGCGGGCCGTCGACGCCTGCGTCGTGCGCCACCCGATGCTGCGGACCGTGTTCCCCGCCGGCGCGCGCCCGCCGGTCCAGCAGGAGCTTCCGCCCACCCTGCGGCTCCCGGTCGACTTCGAGACCCTCGCCGAACCCGGTCTCCTCGCGTCACGGATCGCCGAGGAGCGGGAGCGCCGCTTCGAGCCCTGGGCGTGGCCTCTGCTGCGGCTGCGGCTGCTCACCCTCGGGCCCGACGAGCATGCGCTCGTCGTCCACGCCCATCATCTGATCGGCGACGGCTACAGCGTGGCGCTGCTCGGCCGGGAGCTGCTCGCCGTCTACGACCGTGTCGTACGGGGCGAGCCCGCCGAACTCCCGCCGCTGCGCGCCACTTTCCGGGACCATGTGGCCCTTCAGGAAAGCGCGGCGTCGTCGGGCGGCACCGTCGGGGCGCGGCTCGGCGCGCCCTATCGGCGCCCGGTCCTCGGAAGGCTCGCCATGACCGCCGCGCCCGACGCGGACCCCGCGGCACCTCCGTACCACTCCACCGGGTTCACCCTGGGCGAGGACCAGGTCGGCGCCCTGCGCCGGATGGCCACCGCGGCGGGCACGACGCTCTTCGCCCCGGTCCTCACCGCGTACTACCGGACGCTGGCCGCCACGACCGGGCAGGAGGATCTGATCCTCGGCCTGGCGGTCTCGGGTCGCGACGACGACGCACGGCCCGACGCCCACCTGGTGTTCGGCCCGTTCGCCGCTGCCGTACCGGTGCGGCCGGGCCCGTCGGCCGGTGAGGGGAGGGCGGGCCGTGCCTTCGCCGAGGACCTGCGTGCGGTGGTGGACGAGGTGGAGGCGGCCCGTAAGCGGGGAGTCCACGCGCCCCCGAGGGATCTCGGACTGCCGCCGGCCGCCCAGTTCTTCTTCACCTTCCTCGACTTCTCGGCCCTCGGTCCGCTGAGCGGCGACACGCTGAGCGTGAGGTGGGACGACGGCGACGCCGTCCTCGCGCCGCCTCCGGTGGGGACGGACACGTTCCTGGCGGTGCGGCCGATCGGCGAAGGCGGTCTGAGGGTGACGCTGCGCGCGTCCACCGCCGCATTCCCGGACGAGTCTGCCTTCGGCCGGTTCACCAGCGCGCTGCGGAGCGCGATGGCCGAGGCAGCGGACGACGTACCGGCCGCGGCACCGCGTTCCCGTGTCGCGGCGCTCGGGCGCGGAGCGGAGCCGGAGCCGTCGCCTGCCGCCGGCGTCCTGGACTCCGCGCTCGTCGGGTACCTGCCCCCGCCCGGTCGGCTCGCGGCGGTCGCGGGCCTCGGAGGAGCGGCGGCCGGGACGGTGACGCGTGAAGACCTCCGCCGGCTGCTCTTCCCCGAAGGGCGCCCACGGCTCGTGGAGGAGATCGGCACGCCTCTCGGTCGGTCCGGGTTCGTCTGCCTCCCGCTGTTCGCCGACGAGCTCGCGTCGACGTCCGACCTCGCGGACCGTACGGCCCGAGCCGTCGCGTACGCGTCGTCGCTGGGGGCACGCTGCGTCTCGCTCGCGGGCATGATCCCGTCGCTCACCGCGTACGGCTTCGGGGTCCTGCGCGAGACGGACACCGACACCCTGGCGGAGACGGCCCTCACGACCGGGCATGCGGCGACCGCGGTGTCCGTGGTCAAGACCGTCCACGCCGCGCTCGCCCGGACCGACCGTGAACTCGGCGGCCTCGTCGTCGCCGTGGCCGGCCTGGGCTCCATCGGCAGCTCGTCCCTCGAACTGCTGCTGACCCTCGCCTCCGAGCCACCCGCCCGGCTGCTTCTGTGCGATGTCGCGGGCAGCGCGCCACGGCTGCGGAGGCTGGCGGAGGACCTGGTCGCTCGGGGTCTGGCCCGGAACGTGGAGGTCCACGAGTCCGGCCCGACACTGCCGGCCGCCGTGTACGAGGCCGGTCTGCTGATCACCGCCGTGAGCGGGGGCGGCACGGTGCTGGACGTATCGAGGCTGCGGGCCGGTGCGATCGTCGTCGACGACTCCTTCCCGCACTGCTTCGACACCACGACCGCCCTGGCCCGGATGCGGGAGCGGCGCGATGTCCTCGTCGTCGGCGGCGGCCTCTTGTCCGTCGGGTCCGTGGAGCGCCGGACGGCTCCGTGGTTGCCGCCCGCCGCGGCGGCGGGATACGCGGCCCAGACGTGGCTTCCGGGCACGATCGCATCGTGCCGGCTGGAGTCCCTGCTCCATGCGGCGCACCCGGAACTCCCCCTGGTCCACGGCCTGGTGGACGCCCGGCTCGCGCTGGCGCATTGGCGCGGCATGGAGGCGGTCGGCATCGAAGCGGGGCCACTGCACCTGCTCGGACACACGGTCGCCGTGGAGGACGGCGACCTCGACGGCTTCCCGCCTCGGGGGGCCGGCTCCCGCCGGGAGCGCTGAACGGACACCTGGCCGATCGGCGAAGCCACCCTCAGAACGCCTCGCCGGGGCACCGGCCGTGCCGGTGCCCCGGGACGCCTCCAGCGTCCGGGGCTGCGCGGCGAGCGGGTCTCACGCGAAGCCCGCTCCCACTCCTCCTGGAGCCGCGCCATCACCTGGTTCCTCGACAGGGCGAACGTGAGGCCCAGATCGATGGCGAGCCCGCCCGCCCACAGCCAGTACCGGAGGGGCTCGTCGGCCCACACCGAGACGATCCACGGCACGACGCCCGCCGAGAGCTGGGCCATCGGCCAGTCCGCCGGGACCTCGCCGCGCCCCTGCCACACCCGTGAGGCGAGCAGTCGGACGAGGACATAGGCCAGGGCGAAGGCGGCCGCGTGGTCCGAGCGGACCTCCGGTACGGCCGCGGCCATCACCGCGAGCCCGAACATGCCGATGAGCACGGAGCGGGTGTGCACCTTGTCGGCCGCCACGTTCCCGTACGTCGTGAAGCACATCCACGCGGTCCAGAACTCCAGGTAGAGCACGCAGTACAAGGCGAGGTCGGTGTGGCCGGGGGTTCCGTGCAGCAGGTGTGCGAGCTGGGCGACGCCGGCGACGGCGATCAGGTCGAAGAACAGCTCCAGCCATGAGGCATGCCGTTCGGACTCCCCGGAGGTGTCCGGCGGCGGGGCGGACGCTGCGGCAGGCTGAGCGGTCATGACGGCGAGTATGGGACGAAACACCCGCGTGTCACGGGTGGTGAGCGGCTCACCGCGCCGTTGTGGCCTAATGGCAGGAACCAGGCCGCCTCGGGCGTACGGGTCGCGGCCCGACCGACCAGGAGCGATGAAGGATCGATGACGCTGAACGAGGGCCACCGGGTGCGGCTGGCGGTGGAGCTGAGGCTGACCGGCACGGTGACCCCGGCCGAGGACTCCCCCGCCGGAGAGGACACCGTCGCCGGTTCCCTGGCCCTCGGGGCGGGGATCGAGGGCACCGTCGAGCGGGTCGACTCCCACGTGAAGGAGCAGGGCCATGAGGTCCGCGAGTACCTCAGGCTCACGTCGCTCCTCGAGGACTTCGGCCACCAGATGCCTCCGGGGAGCAGGGGCCAACTGGAGGAACGGATCGCCTCGTTGGTACCGGCGTGGCAGGCCTACGAGCGGGAGAAGGACCGTGTGACGGTCCGCGTCCGCCTCGACAACGGGTTCGTCCTCGACGACGTGCCCGAGCACCTCTTCACCACCGGCTGATCACGGCTCCGGGCCGGCGACGGTGCCGGAAGGATGCCGTGATCCCGGGGTACGGACGCGCCCCGGACCGGCACCCGCGCGGGCGGGCGGGTCCGGGGCGGGCCCGTCGGGTCAGGAGAGCTTGCCGTCGTAGTCCGGCAGCTTGAACGTCCGCTCGGCGTGACCGCCGACGAAGTCGGTGGGGCGGTTGCCGATGTTCGCGATGATCGTGTAGCCGCGGGCCTCGATCTCGGCGCGCTTGGCCGTCTTGTACGTGCTGACCTCTTCGAAGAGGTCGGGCAGGCTGCGTACGTAGAGGCCGGAGACGGGGTAGCCCTCGGCCTTCAGGTTGTACTGGGTGAGGGCGTGGATGATGCCGGGGCGTGCCGTGACGAAGAAGACGGCCACGCCGCGGGAGTGGGCGTAGCGGGCCAGGTCGCGGACGTCCTGCACGGCCGGGGTGGGCAGGTGCAGGAAGAAGTGGAAGTCCGTCTCCAGCGAGGTGTTGTCGATGTCGAGGACGATCGCCTGCTTCTCACCGTCGGCGTTCGCGGTGCGCTGCTCGATGTACGGCCGGGCCGTGTCGACGACGGCCTTGACGTCGCGGCGCCACGTTCCGTAGTCGACACCGGCGAGGTCGGCGACGCCGACCGTGGATGCGGCGGTCACGCTGACCTGGGCCGACGCGGGCGCGGCCGTGGCGGTGGCCGGGGACGCGACCAGGATGCCGACTGCCGCGGCGGCGGACAGGGCCGTTCTGGCGCCGAGAGTGTGGCGATGCATGTGGGGGATCTCCTGTGGACGGAGACACGTCCGGTCGGACGTGTCTGGACGAACACGACGGTTTGGCATGTTCGCGACTAGATTCAGGCCTGTGCGACGCCATGTCTACCGGTCGGTAGGAAATTCCTCGTTCACGCGCGGTTAACGCCGGGCTCTCGTTCTTGACGGTTCGTCAGACGCGCATGACAGTACGTCCATGGCCACCCAGGGGTTACGTCGGTCGCACCGGTACGGACGAGGGGCGTGGGGCGCAGCGTTCATGGCCCTCGTGTCCTGCGTGCTGTACGCGGGAGCGCCGGCGCGTGCCGGCGAAGCCGCGCCGTACGACACGCGGGCGGCCGAACTGACCGTCAGCGGGACCCGCTTCGTCGACGGGTACGGACGCGAGGTCGTCCTGCGCGGCTTCAACGTGTCCGGCGAGACCAAGCTGGCCGAGAACGGCGGACTGCCCTTCGCCGGTGTCGAGGACGCACGCACGTCCGCGCGGGCCGTACGCGAGCTGGGTGGCGCCAACTCGGTCCGGTTCCTGCTGTCCTGGGCGGCGGCGGAGCCCACGCGCGGCACGGTCGACGAGCAGTACCTGAGCCGGGCGACGGCGCAGATCCGGGAGTTCCTCGCCGTCGGACTGCGCGTGTACCCCGACTTCCACCAGGACCTGTTCTCGCGGTACGTCTTCGACGAGGACAGCTGGTACTCGGGCGACGGCGCACCGCGCTGGGTCGTCGAGGCGGGCGGCTACCCACGCGAGTTCTGCGGCATCTGCGCCCACTGGGGCCAGAACATCACCCAGAACCGGACGGTCAAGGACGCCATGCGCGACTTCTGGACCAATCGCAACGGCATCCAGGACGCCTTCCTCGACACCGCCCAGAGGACCATGGCGTATCTCGCGACGCACCTGGAGCCCGCGGAGTTCGCGGGCATCGCCGGCTTCGACCCGTACAACGAGCCCTACGCGGGGCAGTACGCGGACGGGCAGGACGGCAGCAGCTGGGAGAAGGGGCTGCTGTGGCCGTTCTACGAGAGGTTCCGGGCGCGCATGGACGCGGCGGGCTGGCGGGACAAGCCCGCGCTCGTCGAGCCGAACATGTTCTGGAACTCCAACCTGTCCTTCATGAAGCAGCCCGGCGGGCTGGGCGGCGTGGGCCCGCTGGGGCCGCGCTACGTCTTCAACACGCACTTCTACGACCAGGCGCGGATGTCGGGCTTCTTCGACCTGACCAAGGCCAAGGACGGCGAGTACGCCACGGACTTCCAGGCCGTACGCGGCCGCTCCACGGCCCTCGGCACCCCGGCCGTCGTCAGCGAGTTCGGCCATCCGCTGACCGGAACGTCGTCGGACAAGGCACCGTCGGTCCTCAAGGGGCTGTACCAGGCGCTCGACAGCGGACTCGACGGCCGCGCCTGGTGGCGGACCCCGGCCGCCTCGGGGCCCGTCCTGTCCGCGCATCAGTGGCAGTGGGACATCTACAGCGGACGCCATCACGAGGCGATGAACGACAACCCGCAGAAGATCCGCACCGAGGGCGACGCGTGGAACGACGAGGACCTGTCCGCCGTGCGCCTCGACGACAGTGGCGCCCCGGTGCTCCGCCAGGACGCGCGGCTCGTCGACCGGCTGTACCCGAGCGCGGTCGCCGGACGCACGCTCGCGTTCCTCTACGAGGACCGCTCGCACGACGCGGGCAGGATGACGACATGGAGCCGGATTCCCGACACCATGCCGGAGTCTCGGCGACTCGTGGGCCCGGACCGGCCGTACGGCATCCTGGTGTGGCGGGGCGACGGCGGGGAAGCGCCGACGGAGTTGCACCTCCCCGCCGGCTTCGATCCCGCCACCACCACGGTCGTGTCGGACCTCGGCACGGTCACCGGGCCCGGGGCCACGGGCGCGATCGCCGTCGCCCCCGAGCCCGGGGGCTCGAACGCCCGCCGGATCCTCCTGTCCGGCGCCCCGCAGGGTGTGCACTTCGCACTCGTGAGCGCCGCCCCGGCGACGGCGGAGCAGCGGGCGGCCGTGCAGCGGGAGCTCGTCGGCTGGCTCGCGGGGACGGGAATCGGTCGGGAGTGACGCCTGGAGTCAGGAGCGTTCGCCGTCCGGCCGCGGAGCCGGCGCCGTGCCCGGTCGGAGGGTGGTGATCAGCGGCCAGATCACCGAGTAGACGAGGATCTTGGTCAGCGGGTTCAGCCAGACCAGCAGCGGCGCCCCCTCCCGCACTCCCCCGGCCAGGGCGATCAGACCGGCCGTCAGGCCGACGCTGATCCCGTACGCCAGCAGGAAGCGCAGCCAGGAGAGCCAGGCCGCGACGATCGCCTGGCGGCCGTACAGCGTCGGTGCGGTGGGTTCGGGCTCGTTGCCGTATCGCTGTGCGAACTTCCGGTCCGCCCAGCGCAGCGTGCTGTGGCCGTAGACCACGGTGATCCCGAGGTAGGCGGCCGACAGACCGTGCCAGACACTCGGCTCCGCGCCGTTGCGCACACTGATGACGGTCGCTGCCAGCAGCACGACGTCCAGCAGGGGCATGCACAGGAGAAGCGCCCCGCCCAGTCTGCGCCGGCCGGCGATGTAGCGCGCCGCCAATCCGCTCGACAACAGCACCCAGAACAGGACGTCACAGGCGACGATCAGGTAAAGAATGGCCTACCCCCGGTCTCTCCATGGTGGTGCCCGCGAGGGCCTGGTCAGGGCCGCGAGCATGAAACGCATGCCAATTATGGCCGCTCCCGGTCGAGTTCGCGGGTGCGAAGGGCGTGGAGGGGGCGGGGGCGCCGCAACGACCGACCCGGCGAACGCCCCTGCCGAAGCCCCCGCCCCGGCCTAACGCCCCATGGAGGTCAGCGTGTCGAGCGCGTGATCGAGGGCGGCGAGCAGGGACGTGTGCTCCTCGGGGGCGTACAGCATCCGTAGCGCCAGACCGTCGGAGAGCGCGATGACGGCGTCGGCGGTCGCGGCCGGCGCGGGGCACGCGGCGGTCTCCAGCCATGCCACGAGCGCCTGCCTGACGTCGTGGTCGACCTGCCGCCGGATGGCCGCGAGGCGGGGATGGTGCGCCGCGTGGACGGCGAAGGCGAGCTGGGCCGCGGCCTCGGCTCGGCGCTCGTCGTCGAGAGGGAGCGTGGTGAGGATCAGCTCGCGCAGCGCCTGCCGTGGGGGCAGGCCCGCGTCCACCCGTGCCATCCGTTCCTCGATGCGCTCACCGGCCAGTTCGGCCGCGAAGACGAGCATGTCCTCCTTGGTGCCGAAGTACTTCTGCACGGCACCGGCGGAGCGGCCGCTTTCGGCGGCGACGGTGCGCACACTGACCTGGTCCAGGCCCTGTTCGGCGGCGAGACGGAGCAGGGCCGCGCCGATCTGCCGGCGCTGCTCCCGCCGGTCGACGGTCTTGGGCATCCGACACACTCCCTCTTTGAGATACAGTCGTATCCTAAACGAAGGGGGAGCACGATGATGGACGACCGGAGCCGTCCCGGCACGCCTGCTCTGCGGATCTCGGACCAGGACCGCGACAGGACCCTCGCCGTCCTGGCCGCCGCCCTCGCCGAGGGCCGGCTCGATCCGCCGGAACACGCGGCCCGCGCCGGAACCGCCGTCGAGGCCAGGACCGCCGCGGAACTCGCCGCCCTGACGGCCGACCTGCCCGCCTCGAAGCCCACCCGCGCGGAGCGGGACCGCAAGGACCTCGCCGAATGGCTCGCGGAGTGGCGCTACTGGCTCGGCGGCCTGGTGATCATGTCGGGCATCTGGGGCGTGCGCTGCCTGCAGAAGGGTGAGCTCGTGTACTTCTGGCCGGTCGCGCCCCTCGGCATCTGGGCGGCGGTCCTGATCGCCATCGCGATCTGGCCCAGCGACCGCGAAACGGACGAGGAGTCGTAGGACTCGCCCGGATCGGCCACCGCCACGCCGCTGCCGGCTACTTCACCGCGTTCATCGTCGCGTAGACGACGGTGTTGGCCTCGTAGCCGGTGCTCTCGGACCAGCCGCCGCCGCAGGTGATCAAGCGCAGTTCGGGGCGGGCGGAGCCGGCGTAGACCTTGTCGTCGGGGAAGCCGTCCTTCGCGTGGACCTCCACCGCGTCGACCGTGAAGAGGGCCGTGCGGCCGTCCTGGCGGTCGACCGCGATCTCGGAGCCCTTCTTCAGGGCGCCGAGCTGGTGGAAGACGGCCGGGCCGTAAGGGGTGTCCACGTGTCCTGCGACCACGGCAGTCCCCCGCGAGCCGGGGGTGGTTCCGTCGGCGTACCAGCCGGCCAGGGCGGGGGCCGTCACGGGCGGCGGTTGCAGTGTGCCCTCGGCGTCCAACTCCAGGCGCGTCAGGAAGGCATCGACCTTGATGGCCGGGATCCGGATCCGTACCGGGTCCGACGCGGGCAGTGGCGCGGGGCCGGGGCTGTCCGGGGCGGTTCGGGGAGCGGTCCGTACGCCGGGCGGCGAGCCGGCCTGTGTCGCCGTGGGCTGCGGGGGGTCGTTGTCCCGCAGCGCGCCCGCCAGCAGCAGGGATCCGAAGAGCGCGATCCAGGCGAGCGTCTTGAACGAAGGAGGGCGCCGCGGCGAGGTGCCGGTGGTCGTCGGCCCGGAGCCGTTCCTCATGGTGATGATGCCTTTGCTCGGTGCCGGGAGCCCAGCGGCCCCCCGGGCCGCGCGCCGCGCGGCGCCGGGGGCGCGCGGCGGGCGCGCGGGGGGCACAAGGCCACCCCCGGCGCCGCGGGCCGAGACCGGGCGCGCCCGCGGTCCCCCCCCCCCCGCGGCGCGGTGGCGGGGGGGTGCCACCCGCACCCGCCCCGCCCGCCCCCCCCCCGCGCGCCCCGGCCGCCCGCCCCCGCCCCCCCGCGAACAGCTCCGGCAGCGAACCCGCCACCACCGGGACGGCCGTCTCGGTCCACTCCGCCAGAAGTCGGCGCTCGCCCCCGTCCAGGACCTCG